>CAJBVU010000204.1 GCA_903959115.1 uncultured Bacteroidota bacterium | reverse complement strand
CAGTCAACTCGAGTACATTAAACTCTAACGATACCGTTTCTACCATTGCGGCTACAACATTCGCAGCTACCCTAGCGGGTCCTTTTTACTCATATTACCCTTGGTCATTCACCAATAATTATTCAATCATCACGGGAAAAAGTACCGCCACAGTGAATTTTAGTGCTCTTCCTAGTACAAGTTCTACAACTTTAACTGTTAAAACGCCCAGTATAAGGCAATGGTCTGATTTTGGTTTGATTCATACATTGCATCCTGTAAATCAAAAAGGTTGTAAAAACAAAAAGACACCATGTGATTGTAATCACTAGATTCTAAAGTATGAGGTTTCAATATATTGTGAACCGGCTATTTGCTGTTGTATTTGTCCTAGCACTAAAAATCAATGTATGGGGCCAATACACATACCCAATTTACGGTGGATTATTCATCACAGGAGCTGTGAATATAGTATCCTTTCACAGTGAGAGCAGTCAGAGTGTGCGGATTACTAATTATAATAATTACGATACAACCATCAGTTTAACAGCCAACAAGCCGATGGATTTAATGTTGTACAAAAAGTTTTTCACCATCTCTGTCGGGAGCAGAAATACAATTCTTAAACGCACATTGTTTGCACTTTCGGGTAAGCCTATAACAATAACAACACTAAATATATGGGGATCACGGGCAAGTGAAACAAAACAAACGGGATTAGGCCCATCAGGCTCATATCAATCCATTGAGAAGTCAAGCTGTGGAAGCCAATATGTTTTATATCATCCCAAAACGTGTCATGAGTCGTATGTCTCGTCATTAAAACAATATCAAGATTATCCATATTGTTTTACTGTTGTTGCATTTGAAGATCAAACAGAAGTGCAATTTGATTTAAACTTTGACACTGATTTGGGCCGAAAATTTACCAAGACATTAAATCGAGGTGAGACATTTCAGATGTTGATTAAGTATCCTAGTACATCCTACCCATACAAGAATGATGAATGGAAATTACACATCGTAAATGGCGGTAAAATCACATCTTCCAATTGCAATAAAAAACTTGCAGTATTTTCCAATAATTTTGGATTTGGATTCACAACGAGTCATAATTGGTTTCAAATTGATAAGGGCGTTTATCCAAATGCCGGTATAGAAATCGAACAGTTGCACCCGATAAAATCCTGGGGCTATGAGTTTGTTGTTGTCTCGGAAGGCAAGAGCCACATGGGGAATACCTATCACCTATTTAGTTTCAAAGACAATACAATTTGGATCAATGGTAAAAAGACAATTATTGACAAGGATACTGTCATTGCAGATACTGTTTTTTACAAACCCCTTTTAATACAATCCCTCAAGCCCATTGCGATTACCCAATTTATATCAGGTGCAAAAAATTTTACGGCCTTTGGAGCGCCCGATGACAAGGTCTATGCCAACGTTTTGGACTTTGCTAGTATTCCTCCAACGAATTCCTTAACAAAAGAAATTTCACTACCCATCCCAACGTTGGTGGGAACAAATCAAATGAATCGAGCTGTGGTGTTTTCTCCGGGCAATAATAAAATTGAGGTGAATGGTAAATCCTATACTCTGACCAAAAAGTTCGGCACTATCTATTGGGGATCCATCCAAAACACCAAGCAGGATGTTATCAATTTAAAATCCTCCACAGGGTTCAATGGGTATTTTATTCATACCAAGTCCAGTGACACTTTTGACATTTATGACCAAAGATCCTTCGCTGCGGGTGTGATGACCTTATATTCCGGTTGGGATTCATTGCAATCTCGCATCAGGGTTAATAAGCAGGGTGCTCATTGGTATGGGGTGGATGATACGGGCCTTGCCGTGGCTTGCGTGGGTGCAAATACCAATTTTGCCTTGGAGGCGGGTTTGAGGAAATTGCAAAAGATTACCTGTTATATTGATGGAAAACTCGCAAGTAAATCTGCGGATTTTGATTGGAAGTTCACCGACACCGGCAAAGTAAAAATTACCTTTAATTATGAATTCGGTGATTACGGCTGCGACAGCGGGGTCCAGTTTTCTGTCAGTCGTTGGATAAAAATATACAAAAATGTGGATCGCAAGCCATTCTCAGATACCACAGTGTGCGCCGGAGATACACTCCGATTTCTTTCAAATAAAGATTATTTGTCTAAGGTGAAATGGTTTAGTCCCACCACCAAAATCACCTGTGATACATGTAGGACACTGACGTATATCGCCAAGCCCAATGCAAAAAGTCGATACTTGCTCACCATTCAAAAGCCTGCATGCAATGCCTATAACGACACGTTTTCTATTCAGGTGAGGGATTCGTTGAGGATTGACATGCCGCATGATTCTATCTATTGCATGGGCGATACCTTAAGAGCCTTTTTGTCGGGCAGTGGGGGCCTTTCGAATCAATACATGTGGTCGTATTCATTCAATGGCAATACGGTCCAATTGAATCACAAAATGATGGAATCCGGACAGTGGTCAATTACACTCTCTGATGGTTGCACGAAGAAGCCTATCGTAAAGACATTTGACGTTTATGTTGACACCACCCGGTTAAAAGTTGACGCCATTGCTGATTCGATGTGCAAGGGCATGAAGGTGTTTGATTTGAACACGGTGAACGTCAGTCCTAAAGGCGGGAAATGGTACTTGGATGGTTCAATACTGAGTTCTGTAACCTCGGTACGATTGGACTCGTTGTCGATTTACCCCAAGCATGTGATTCTCAACTATTTTTATCAAAATAGCAATACCGCCTGTGCGTTTAATCATACTGATTCATTCTGGGTAAGCGATACCCTAAAAACAACTTTGGGTCGCATCGATGGCATCTGCAAAGAATTGAAGTTATGGAATGCGCCAAGTGAGTTCAAATCGGCCAGCGCCGGCATTTGGTACTCGCCCACTGGGGGTTTGGCGATCGACAGCATGGGTAGGATCAACCCCCGGAATTCTAGCGCGGGGACATTCAAGGTGAACAAGCATAGCAAGAATGCGTTGGGCTGTGATTATCAGAGTGAAGGACAGATTAGCATTGCACCTACTGTGTTGAGCATCAGCGGTACGTTGAGCGCCACATCGGGCAAAGTGCCGTTGATCGTGAATTTCGATGGCAAGAACAGCATTGCGGGTGCCACTCAATACAAGTGGTTGTTTGGTGATATGAAGCAAGCACCCAAGGATACGGCTTGGGGCGCTGCGGTAAGTTATACTTACAACGATACGGGCAAGTTTTACCCCAGGTTGATTGGGATGGCTGGCGGCTGTCGAGACACCATCAGTTTGGCTGTGGTGAGTGCAAGATTGCTAAGCACGAAACAACTGGGTGAGAATCTCACGGTGAACCTTTACCCCAACCCCAGCGGAGCGGGCAATGAGGTG
>CAJBVU010000203.1 GCA_903959115.1 uncultured Bacteroidota bacterium | reverse complement strand
TAATTTTCAGAATTGGGACGGGCAGTGCGGATTCGTTGTTATACGGAAAACCCTTGGAAATAGAGGTGCCGAGGTCGGTATCGAAGATTTGGATACACTATCGGACCCGGCCTTCGGCCGGGTCCCTTCAGTGGCTATCGCCCTCCCAAACCTATGATAAAACCCACCCATTTTTATTTAGTCAGAGTCAGGCGATTCTCGCCCGGACGTGGATACCGCTACAAGACAAACCCAGTGTTCGGTTTACTTATTCGGCGGAGGTGATGGTGGTGTGCGGTGCCGCAGGCGGCGCAACAGTTGGCGCAAATGGCAATAGAAATGTCGATGCAGATGGTAATAGAACAGGCAGGGGAGATTGTTTCGGTGTAACAGATGCACAAAACGCAAATATCAAACCCTCTGATTTCAACGTGGTGATGAGCGCCGTGAAACTCGGAAACCCTGAGGGTGATATCGTATTGAACAACAAAGTACATCGCTTTGAACAGAAAAAGCCCATCCCCAGCTACCTCATGGCCATCGCCGTGGGCTCGTTTGGATACAAATCGCTCGGAAAAACCACCGGTGTCTATGCCGAACACAACCTCCTCGAAAAAGCGGCTTGGGAGTTTACCGACCTACAAAAAATGGTGGATGCGGCCAGCGGAATGTTTGGTGAATACGCATGGGGCAACTACAATGTCCTCGTGCTTCCACCCAGTTTTCCGTTCGGTGGCATGGAAAATCCTGTGGTGACGTTTGCCACGCCCACTATCATCGCGGGGGATAGAAGTTTGGTGAGTTTACTCGCCCATGAACTGGCCCATAGCTGGAGCGGAAACCTGGTAACCAACCGCACCTGGGACGATTTTTGGCTCAACGAAGGCTTCACTGTTTATGTAGAATCGCGCATCATGGAGAAAATATACGGCCGAAATTATGCCGATATGCTTCGTGTTTTGGGCAAAGGTGAACTCGATAAAACGCTGAGTTGGATGTTAGCGGAAAATCCCGCCGATAGCCATCTCCGTCTTCATTTGGGCGATCGCGATCCCGATGAAGGCCTCACCGATATCGCCTACGAAAAGGGTCGTTTTTTCTTGATGATGTTTGAGCAATTGTATGGTCGGGAATCGTTCGACATCTTTTTAAACGGATATTTTAAAAAGCATGCTTTTGGCACCGTGACGACGGATAATTTTATTGTGGATATTAAGAAGTTCCATCAAGAATTCCTCGATCATTATTTGGAAAATGCGAAATTAACGCCTTCAAATTGGTGCGGGACATCAGCCAATCGGGAGCAAAAGAACATCGACGAGGATCAATTTTGGAGTTGGGACAGCCTTGAAATGCGCATGATGGCTTGGATCGACGGTCAAGGTTTACCCCCTGTCGGTCGCGGTGGATTTCCTTACGTAGCGAGTTCAGAGTTAAAACAGGTTGAGCAGCAGGTGTTGAACTATTTGGCTAGCGGCGAGCCCTTGCATCCCGGTTACTCTGTCCCTTGTATTGCATCGGTGATTGATACCGCAGGATTTACCACCCATCATTGGTTGCATTTGCTCAGAACATTGCATACGGGGAAAGATGGCAAACCAAACCGATTGTCGACCAGAGAAATGGCGGAACTAGATAAACGTTTCGGATTTACTCATACAGGAAATGCTGAAATTGCCTGTGATTGGTTCATATTGTCGATACACAGCGATTACCGTCCCGCTTATCAGGCCATGCACGATTTCTTGCTGAAAGTGGGAAGGCGAAAATTTTTACTGCCGATCTATGAAGCGCTGTTGGCGCAGTATGTTGTTAAGGACAATGTTTACGTGGAGGATTTTGCGAGGGGCAAGGAAATGGCGACAGAGATTTTTTTACAGGCGGAGCCGGGCTATCATTCCGTTGCGGCCCGAAGTATCAGAGAAATGTTGGGCCTGCCGTTAACGGGTGGGTCGGGAAGATGAGTGATTTTACAGTTCCGCCAATGACATCGCTGCCACTGAATTTACATCCCGGTTTACAGGTGTTACACTTGCCGGCAGGCGATGTTTGGATTCAGCGCGATGATCTGATACACCCTATGGTTTCAGGCAATAAATGGCGGAAATTGACAGGACATTTGGATCAGATGTCAAGCGAAGGCAAACGTATTCTGATCACATTTGGCGGAGCTTACAGCAATCATTTGGTGGCTACAGCGGTGGCGGCTCAAGCAGCGAGTTTGCGGTGCATCGGCATTTTGCGCGGTGAGGAGGAGATGAGAAATCACTACTTAGATATTGCCAAGGCTGCAGGGATGGAGTTACATGGTGTTTCTAGGGCTTTGTACAGAGATAAATCGGCGGCGTTGACAAATGTCTTAATTAGGTTGACATTAACGCCAGAGGACGTGTTTGTGGTTGCTGAAGGGGGTAGTGGACCGTTGGGTTTGATAGGCTTTAAGGATCTGGTCGATGATTGGCAAAAAACCGGAAAACGCATCGAACATGTTTTTCATGCCAGTGCCACGGCAACCACGGCGGTGGGTCTGCGAAAAGCGCTGGATCAATCAAGGATGAATGATAAGGGTCAAAAAGATATCGTGATTCATTCTATTCTGGTGCTGAAAAATTTGATAGAGCAAATGGAATTCGCTCAGCGCCATAATGCTGAAATATCTTTGGTAGAAGGCTACGAATTTGGGGGCTATGCCAAGTCAACGGAAGCGCTAAACGACTTTGTACAATCGGTCAGTATTCGAAACAGCATCGCATTTGAACCCATTTATACGGGTAAAGCCTTGTTTGCGTTAAACGATTGGTTAATCACTCAGAAAGAATCTGACGCTTTGGAATTGGATAAAGAATCGGGTGTTTTCCCTGTTGTTTTTTTACATACGGGAGGTACGTTGAACTATTCGGGTGTTACGTTGCCGGTGATTGAAAGTTGATACGTGCGTCCGTCGTTCAAGTCAACGCGAATGAACTTTTTGAAGTATCCGAATGCACCTTTTGTGGTAAATGCCGCGGTAACCTCACCAAATTCACCGGGAAGAATTTCACCCTTTGTAAATTCTGAAATCGTGCAACTACAACCGGGTTCAACCAGAATAATTTCTATAGGTTTAGGCCCTAGATTCTCAATCCTAAACTTGGTTCTTGCGGGTTCTGGTGCATTAACATATCCGAAATCATGGTTAGTCTTAATCCACTGAACTTCGGAAAGTGGGCCTTCACTGTTATTTAATCGGATATGGCCCGGCTTGTAAATGATGGGTTTACTTCCGGGCTTTACGATGGGTCTAACTACTTTGATATTGCCTTGGATAATTAGTTCAACAACTTTATCGTCGGGCGTTTCCAAATAGGCCTTTTTGGTAAATGTACCGGGGGGGATATTGTTGGTATTGAGTACTACTACGATAGAATCGATGGTGTTTCTGGGCACCAATTTTGGGAAGACCGCTTCCACACAATGGCAATCGGTTTGAACTTGGGCAATATAAAAATCGTCGAGAGAATTGTTGCGAATCAGATAAACTACTTCAACCATGTCGCCGAGATTGGCGTTGACTTCAACCACGGTTTTACCCAGTACCTCAACGGGCTTATAATTCTTTTCCTGGCCTAGTAATGTGCTACTCGAGAAAACGAATGCTAGCATAAAATTGACCAATAAAAAGCGATTGAAGGATTGTTTGGTTTTCATATCTTCAAGAATTGTTTTTCAATATTGGGGTATTTGATTTCCGAATTGGAGAGGGCGGTACTTTTAAAAAAAAGACTGGCCGAAGCCAGTCTAAAGATTATCTGATAATAATTGGAGAGCGTGGCTTTTCTGGTTCTTTCACAACATTACCGGAGATGGTAAGTGTGAGATCACCGCCATTGCTTTTCACAAAAATGCTTTTAGTAAAGGTTCCGGGACGACCTTGGCTATTGTATTCAGCGGTAATGATTGCTGATTTTCCAGGCTCAAGTGCTTCGCGGGGCCATTTGGGTGTTGTGCAACCGCAGCTGGCAGAAACATTCGATAATATCAAAGGTTCTGTTCCAGTATTTACGAATTTAAAGTCGTAGCGTGCAATCTGTCCTTCGATGATGTTGCCAAAGCTGTGCGATGTAGTTTCAAATTTGATACTCGCATTGCTGCTTTTAGCTTTTACATCGTTAGGACTTGTGATTACTTGAGCGTTTGCTCCGCCAATAAGCAGTGCGCAAAGACTCAATATCCAACCCAATGACAATTTCATTATTTCAATTCGTTACTTTTTCCAGCAGGAGCGGTGTCTGTATTTACAGTACCACTGATGATCAAATCGGTAGTAGTTCCGTTGTCGAACGTTACTTTTACTGATTTTTGGAAGAAACCTGGGCGACCGTCTGTACCGTAACTCGCAGTTACCTCACCTGTTTTACCGGGCATGATAGGAGTTTTGGTGTAATCAGAAGCAGTACAACCGCAAGAAGGGTTTGCTGAAGTAATTACCAAAGGAGCTTTGGTAGTGTTAGTGAACTTGAAAGTAACATCAGCTTTTGGACCCATTTTAATAGTTCCGAAGTCGTGTGATTTCTTTTCCCATTTGATACCACCATCTTCAGTTTGTGCAAAGCTGGTAGTCACGAAAGCCAAAACGGCGGCCAAAAGAGTAAGTGTTTTTTTCATGATTGTTTATTTTTTGTTTACAAAGCAATGTCCGTGCCAAAAATCATCAAAGTTTACGTTTTACTTCCTCAGTTTTGAAGATTTCTAGGTAATCGCCTACTTCGATATCGTTGAATCGGTCTAACTGCAAACCACACTCATAGCCCTTAGATACGTCTTTGACGTCGTCTTTGAAACGTTTCAATGAAGACAATTCGCCTGTATGAATAACAACACCGTCTCTGATTACGCGCAATTTCGCTTTGCGTTCGATGACACCTGAGGTAACATAACAACCGGCAATTGTACCCACCTTAGAGATTTTGAACACCTCACGAATTTCCACGTTACCAATGATTTTCTCAACTACTTCAGGACTCAACATACCTTCCATCGCCAACTTGATTTCGTCGATAGCTTGGTAAATTACAGAATAGGTTCTGATATCTATTTCTTCGTTTTCGGCAATTTGCTTTGCTTTTGCAGAAGGACGCACTTGGAAACCAACGATAATCGCATCAGACGCAGAAGCGAGCAATACATCGCTTTCGGTAATTTGACCTACACCGCTGTGAATTACAGTAACGGCAATTTCTTCTGTTGTTAACTTCATCAATGAATCCGCCAACGCTTCCACTGAACCATCTACATCACCTTTCACGATCAACTTCAATTCTTTGAAGTTTCCAACCGCCAAACGTCTGCCGATTTCGTCCAATGTAATATGACGTTTCGTTCTGATTCCTTGTTCGCGAACCAATTGTAAGCGCTTGTTAGCTAATGTTTTAGCTTCGCTCTCGTCGGCGAATACCACATAAGCATCACCGGCTGTAGGCGCATCGGAGAATCCTAGCATCTTCACTGGAGTACTTGGTGGCGCATTGTCGATTTTTCCGCCTCTTTCATTATAAAGTGCACGTACTTTGGCGTAGTAAGGTCCAACAACTACGTGGTCTCCCACGCGAAGTGTTCCGGTTTGCACCAACATACTACAAACAATACCTCTTCCTTTTTCCTGCGTAGCTTCGATTACTGTTCCTTTGGCCCTTCTGTTTGGATTGGCTTTTAGGTCCATCATTTCTGCTTCCAAAAGAACTTTTTCGAGCAGTTTATCTACGTTAAGACCTTTTTTCGCTGAGATTTCTTGACACTGGAATTTACCACCCCAATCTTCAACGAGGATATTCATTGCGGAGAGCTGTTCGCGGATTTTGTCTGCGTTGGCACCTTCCTTATCAATTTTATTAAAGGCAAACACCATCGGGATGTTTGCTGCTTGAGCGTGTGCGATGGCTTCACGTGTTTGCGGCATCACAGAATCGTCTGCTGCAATCACGATGATGGCCATATCGGTTACCTTGGCACCCCTTGCACGCATCGCGGTAAACGCTTCGTGACCTGGAGTATCGAGGAATGTGATTTTCTTGCCATCGGTCAAAGACACTTCATAGGCACCGATGTGCTGGGTAATTCCCCCTGCTTCACCGGCGATTACGTTTGCTTTACGAATGTAATCGAGGAGCGATGTTTTACCGTGGTCAACGT
>CAJBVU010000202.1 GCA_903959115.1 uncultured Bacteroidota bacterium | reverse complement strand
TTTCTATAACGACTTGCATCGTCTTCCAAGTTATAACTGTTACCATCGGCATTCTTAGCATCCAAGTACCAGAAAGAACTCAAGTAGTTGGCTTTGGTGCTCACATCTTCAAGTCCGCTAGAATAATTACTGAGGATATTGGTTTTAGCACGATCCAAATCTTCATCAGAGAATCCAATGATTCCAAAAGAATCGATGGCGCTTTTCATCATTTTTTGAAGTCTAGGCACATCGGAATAAGGATAACCAACGACAGTGAAAGAAATTTCACCGGCCAACTCATGGTTAATGGAACTCAATGGATTGTTGCTCGCATTGGCTTGTAATGCCCATTCCGCATCAACAAACTTCTTATATAATGTAGAACTTCTTGTTCCACCCATCAAATAGGTCAACACGTCCAAAGCCGCTTCGTCCGCGTGTCCAACCGGAACACCTACAAAAGTTGAATAAATCAATGGTACATAAGCATTCGCATCAGGATATGTCGCTACCTTATTTTCTGTAATTTTTACTCTTGGAACCGCCTGCTTTTTTACTTCCGGGCCGCGTTGAATGTTTCCGAAGTACTTATCAACCCAAGCTACCACTTCGTTGGTATTAACATCTCCGCTCACAATAACGCAGGCATTGTTTGGAGAATACCAACGCAAAAAGAAGTTCTTAAGGTCATTGCTATCCGCACGATCCAAATCATCAACAAAACCAATGGTTGACCAGCTGTATGGGTGCTCTTTCGGATACAATTCTTGGTCTTTTACCTCCATCAAGAAACCATAGGGTGCATCGTAACGCTCATCCTTTTCATTCTTAACAGTACTACGTTGGATTTCGAATTTCTTATTGGTGAAAGCTTCAAGGAAAAATCCCATACGATCTGCTTCCATCCAAAGGGCGGTCTCAGTAAAGTTGCTTGGGAATGTTTCAATATAAACGGTACGGTCTCTAGTGGTGTTACCATTGACATCTCCCCCATAATTCTTAATGATTTTGAAATGTTCTTCATCGGCGATGTGCTTAGAACCTTGAAATAACATGTGCTCAAAGAAGTGCGCAAAGCCAGATTTACCGCGTGTTTCTCTCGCAGATCCAACGTGATAAGTTACATTTAGGTGAGTTACGGGATCGCTGTGATCCTCACTTACCATAAGCGTTAAGCCATTGGGATACTGGAATTTCTGGTAAGGGACAATCAATTTACCAGGTTTTGCATCCACCTTTTCGATAAGTGTTGCTTGTGCTTGTGTTAGGGAGATAAATGACCCAATCGACAAGCAGAGAACTAACAATTTTTTCATAAGTTCTGCGAAGTTAATAAAATATTAAATCCTCCCGTTCGGTTCTCGGTTAATGTGGATTTTTCTTAGATAAATATTTACAAGCCGATGCTTGATTTATTTCAGTTTTTCCATCAAATAAGGACCGGTGATGCTGTCTGCCGCCATATGGATATCTTCCGGCAGTCCTTGAAACACCAAATTACCGCCAGCATTCCCCGCTTCGGGGCCCAAATCGATGATCCAGTCAGCGCATTTGATAACGTCCATATTGTGTTCGATGCAAATCACTGTGTTGCCTTGAGCAATTAATGCCTGAAAGGAGGCCATCAATTTTTTTATATCATGAAAATGCAAACCTGTGGTGGGTTCATCAAAAATAAACAAGGTCCCTCCCTCTTTATTTGGACTCGCTTTACTTAAGAAAAACGCCAATTTCACCCGCTGCGCTTCTCCTCCACTCAAGGTATTTGAACCTTGACCGAGTTTCACATAGCCTAAACCAACATCTTGCAATGGCTTTAATCGATCCCTGATATTTTTTAACTCATCAAAGAAAATCATCGCCTCATCAACCGTCATCTCAAGTACATCAAAGATATTCTTCCCGTTGTATTCAACTTCGAGCACTTCTTTTTTGTATCGCTGTCCGCCACATGCCTCACATTCCAACTTGATGTCGGCCATGAATTGCATTTCAATAACTGTTTCACCTTCACCCTGACAGTTATCGCATCTTCCGCCATCCACATTGAAAGAGAAATGGGAAGGTTTAAATCCGTTGAATTTAGACGTTGGAGTATTGGCAAAAAGGTCGCGAATTTCATCAAAGGCCTTAACGTATGTCACTGGGTTACTTCGACTACTCTTGCCGATGGGGTTCTGATCCACCATTTCTATGGCTTTAATCAATGAAATCGACCCGGATAGTTTTTTGTGTTTGCCAGGCTTTATTGTGCTGAACTGGCCCAATTCACGGCTCAAGGCGGGGAATAAAACCTGTTTGATTAATGTTGTTTTCCCGGATCCCGATACGCCAGTGACAGCAGTGAGGGACTCCAATGGAAACTTAGCCGTTACATTCTTAAGGTTATTCGCCGTAGCGCCTTCAATTTCAATGTAATGAGGCGTTTTTCTTCTCGATTTAGGTACTGCTATCTCTTCGATATTGTTGAGATATTTTGATGTTAAACTGCTCTCACAATCTCTCAGACCTTCAAAAGTTCCTTGATACAGTAATTTCCCCCCATGTGTTCCAGCCAAAGGCCCAATATCAATGAGGTTTTCAGCACTGCGCATGATCTCTTCGTCGTGTTCAACAACTATCACCGTATTTCCCTCGTTTTGCAAGGCTTTCAATACTGTAATGAGTCGTTCCGTATCTCGTGAATGCAATCCAATACTTGGTTCATCGAGAATATACATTGAACCAGTTAAGTTGCTACCCAAAGACGTCGCCAAGTTGATTCGCTGACTTTCTCCACCGCTAAGGGTATTGCTTAATCGATTCAACGACAAATAACCCAAACCCACATCGCTAAGGAATTGTAATCGATTTTGTATTTCCTCAATGATTCTATAAGCAATGGATTGGTCGGTATCGTTTAATTGTAGATGATTGAAATAATTCAATGCTTTATCGACCTCCATTAACAAAAGCTCTTGAATATTAAGGTGCTTTGGATGGTTTTGGTCAACAAATTCCGAAATAATTTTTACGTAGGCCGCTTCTTTTCTGAGTCGGGTCCCCAAACAATCCGGACAGGTGGTTTTTCCACGATAACGAGCCGCTAAGACTCGGTATTGAATTTTATATGATTTTTCTTCGATGTATTTGAAGAAATCGTAAATACCAGGTAAGGCTTTGCTCCCATTCCAAAGGAGCTGGATTTGTTCCTCATCCAAGTCTCTGATTGCTCTATGGATAGGAAAATCTACTTTGTTTGCCAATCGAATAAAATCGTTCCGCCACTCGCCCATCACTTCGCCTTTCCAGGGGGCTACGGCACCTTCAAATACACTCAGCGATGTATCAGGAATTATTAGATCGTTGTCTAACCCCAAAACAGATCCAAATCCTTCGCAAGTTCGGCAAGCCCCATGTGGGTTGTTGAAACTAAGGAAATCACGAGTGGGAAGTTCGAATTTCATACCGTCCATTTCAAAACGATTGTTAAATTCGATTTTCTCTTTTGTGTCTGTAAGGTAAATGCTGCAATTACCCTCGCCTTCCCAAAATGCAGTTTCGCAAGCATCGAACAATCTTGATTGAAACTCATCATCGTCCTTTTGTATCGTCAAACGATCTACAATGATAAACAACTCTGTTTTTATCGAAATTGCATCGTCGATTAATGTCTGAACGGAAACCGTTTCGTTATTTACCCAAACTCGACTGTACCCTTTCTGAATGAGTAAATCCCAGTCTGTGTTGCTATAAGCTTTTAAAGTTTGCGGCGCTAGAATCAGTAATCTCTCCCCATCTTTTCTACCTAGACAAAAATGATAAACGTCTTCTGAGGATTCGCGTTTTACCTCCCTACCTGATACAGGTGATATTGTATGTCCAGCACGACTAAAGAGCAATTTAATATAATCGTAAATTTCCGTTGAAGTTGCTACGGTACTTCTGGGATTTCTAGTATTGACTTTTTGTTCGATAGCTACTGCTGGGCAAAGGCCTTGAATGTCATCCACCAGGGGCTTTTTCATTCTACCAAGGAACTGTCTTGCATAGCTACTCAGACTTTCCACGTAACGACGCTGACCTTCAGCGAACAAGGTTTCAAAAACCAGACTCGACTTTCCACTTCCTGAAACGCCAGTAACCACGGTAAAAGAACCATGATCAATATCTACGCTAACGTGCTGTAGATTATGCTGTTGGGCATTGATGATTTTTATTTTCTTTTCTATTGAAGACACAGGCAGAGTAATTCTTAAGTAATTATTTAATCGTGTCTTTTTGGATTGCGGCACCGGCACAAATACCCCTTCCGTTAGTAATATTGCTGTATACTGGCGATGGGTCTGAGAAAATTCCCCCTTGGGCATTATAGCTCGCCAATGATTGCAAATAACGATAGTAATCATCGCTTAGAGATCGTACTTCAACCAGAAATTTATATTGGATTCCGGCGTTTCCGTAGCTCGTAATAAAATCAAATTGTTTGGCGGAACCATTGAAACTTCTGTCGTCAATTAGAAGTCCTCCAATATCTGTTTTGATTCCGTTCTCATTCAAAAATGGATCTGTTGTCGTAGGAGGCATTATCAACCACTCTTGGGTAAAGTCATCAAAGCGATACAAGTTAATTTCGTAGTAATTGCGTTCAGAGCCTGGGTCGGAAATAAAGCAGGTTAAAGTTCCCGTTTCGAAGCCCATTGAATCAAATCCGGTTCTGTCTTTCCAAATGGATTTCGCACTCACCACTCGGTTTGGAATTGTTAATGTGCCCGAGGCAGTGTTGAAATTGCCTTTTTCAACTCGTACTGTATATACCTTTCCTGGGCTGGGCTTGAAAGTTGCTAAGTATTTCTGAACCGAAAGATCGTAGACTAATTTGGATGTATTGGAGCCATCATTCACCGTGACGATTGCATTTTCAATCATCTTTGGTGGATTGGTGTCGTTAATTGGAATTGTAGATGATACTTGAACAGAAAACAATTCATCGCTATTTACAAATGAATTAACTACGAGCTTTGGGGTGTGTTCAATGCTTGACATGTCCAAGTTGGTATCGCAACCCCAAATTAGCGTCGAAGCGATAATTGCAGTGATACTAGTTGATTTAATTCGTTTCATGTTAAAATTCTATTCTATAAAAGCCAGATGGTACAAAAACAAAGGCTGAAGTACCTTTGAGGACAACATTGTTGGTGTTGGGGTCAATACTTAATCTTGCATTCATTGGATTTTTTACGCCCAAAATATTGTAAACCTGAATCCCCCAAAATTCTTTATAGCCCCTGTTGTAAAAAGGCTTAATTTGCTTGGTAAAACCTAAATCTATACGTCGATATGCCGGCATACGATAGTTGTTTTTCTCACTGTAATCGTAAACCAATTTGTTGTCAGTTGTTAGATACTGACCGGTGGGGACACTATATACATTTCCACTCATGTACATGGCTGCGAAATTGATTTTGAACCACGTTTCAATCTGAAACGTCAATTGGGTTTTGAATTGATGCGGTCTATCCCAACGGTACCTGAATTCTTCCCCATTGTTAATAAATTCAAAGGTTCTATTGGATTGTGAGTATGTGTAGCTTGTTAAACCGGTGATTTTACCTGATTTTTTTGAAAGTAACATCTCTATACCCCGGCTGTTCCCATCGCCTTGAACAACACTGCGCTCCCAGAAATTCTTTACCAATGGGTCTTCGTCAATCCCAGTCAAATCAGTAATACCGTTATATCTTTTATAATAAAATTCGGTAGAGAATTCAAGTCGCGCACTCACCGGCATGATATAGGCAGCCGTAAATTGCGAGGTTCGCTGAGGCTTAAAGGTTGCGCTGCTTGGGAACCATACATCGCTCGGCAATACCCCATTAACACTAGATAGTTGATGCAAGCCCTGATTTGTTATCGAATATCCTAATTGTAATCTTTTTTTTCCTTCAAGTAGTTGGCTGATGATTATTCTAGGTTCCGGACGAAAGTAGGTATTTGTTGGGGTAATAAATGCCCATAACCGAACACCTAGGTTCATACTTAATCCAATATTTGGATGTACTTCTAATTCTGCGTAGTTAGCCCATTCTAAATTCGTTTGTACATTGGCCATTCCATAAGTAGTGTCTATATTTCCCGTATTCGTTTGATCCACCAGTCTAAGTTGGCCAGGTTCTAGGTGATGCAATGTTATTTGGCTACCGTAATTTATTGTCTGTCGAGGATTTCTGACATAAGTAAAATCGCCATTAATCGTATAATCGGCGATTGAATTGCTCGATTTTTCACTCAATTTTGCTGTTTTTGTCGTGCTCCCTTGAGTAATGCTACCATCCAAATCAAAATTGGTGTAGTATTTATATCTTGAAAGGCCCATAGTAACGGAGCCGAAATGATTGGAATAAAACTCATGCGACCAACGTGCCCCTATTTGTGTGTTTTGCCACGAGGTCAAATTCTTTAACGTATATACTAAACGTCGCCCCAAGCTATCGGTTTCATCAACCGAAAAGGAAATACCATATTTGTCTCGGCCATTATAGGCCCAGAAATTCCATTGCGTATATTGATTTTTCTTGTAATCAACTCTGGCGTTAATGTCATGAATATTTCCAATTAAGCCACTATTGCTGCTACTGCCCGCTCCAATGATCCAATCCAAATAGCTCCGTCTCACTGAAATTGAACTTGTCACTTTTCCTCTGTGATCAAGTGGGCCATCCATCGCCATAGTAAATGTAACCGGGTCAGTGTGAATTTTGCCAGTCCAATCTTTTGCGGCCCCTCCAGAAGTCTGGATATCCAAAACCCCACCCCCGGCTCTTCCGCCGTATCGTGCTGGTGCCACTCCGCGGTAAAAATGTACGGATTTCAGAATGTGCGGATTGTAATTGGAGATAAACCCAAAAAGATGTCCGTTGCCGTACAATGGCAAACCATTCATTAATTGTAAGTTCTGGTCTGGGTTTGAACCTCGAACTACAAGACCGGACAAACCCTCAACGCCACCAGAAACACCGGGTAGAAACTGAATGTACTTAACTGGATCAGCCACGCTTCCAATACTTGGTGATTCAATGATTTGCTTCTGTGATGGAGAATAGAAAGAAGGTTTCATATTGAACAACGACAGGTATTCATCGGCTGAATCTAATTCGTTGTAACCTACAGGTTTTAGAAAGAAGTTCTTATTCACAGAGGCTTCTACATCAATTTCAACTTTCTGGGTTTTAAAACCCGCGGCTGCTATAATTATGATTTTATTTCCTCGCGTTGTTCCAAATTGATAATATCCATGATCATTGGACTCAACGGAGGCATTTGTGGTGGAATCTATTAGGATTGCACCGGGAATGGTTTCTAGCGTTTTTTTATTGTAGATCCAACCTGTAATGGCCGGAATTTGCGCCAAAAGCCCGACAGTGTTCAAACTCAATAACAACGAAAATATCTTCGCAATTCTCATCTTTACAAAGATAAGCCTTTCGTGGGTTATTGCCCATAGTCTTTGGATAGTTCTATTCCAAATCCCTGGGCACGAAATCCTTTTTGTAACATTTGTTTCTTCTCGATTTTTATCCAAGTAGATTGATGCTCAACTATCCCCAATTGCTCAATACGAGTAAGGATATTTTCGCCTAATGTTTCCAATAATTCCATCGACTTCTTAGATTCTTCTGCTACGATTTGGCTTAGAGTTGAATAATCTAAAGAATTATTTATATCATCTGATATTTCCGATGATTTAATCATGACTCTAAGGCTGATGTACAATTCAACCCCTACGATTCTTTCAATCTCGAAATATCCAATGTTAGAATGCACAAGTTGTTGGTCAATAAAAACGGTTGTTAACATATTCTTGTAGTAAAAATCAGATGCAAAGAAAGTAAGTATATTACATTTGTGGACATAACATTATGAGTGAACACGATATTTCAGATTTACTAGCGGCTAATCAAGGGAAAGACCGTTACGTAGCCCCAGATTTTTATGGTGTGGACGATTTGCTAACGGATGAACAAAAGTTGATTCGAGCTTCCGTAAGAGAGTATGTAAAGCGAGAAGTGAGTCCAATCATAGAGCATTATGCGCAAAACGCTGAATTTCCGAGGCACATCGTAAAACAATTGGGTGATATTGGAGCCTTTGGTCCTCAATTGCCTTTCGAATATGGTTGTGGCGGGATGGACTATACCACCTATGGAATCATTATGCAAGAGCTTGAGCGCTGCGATAGTGGTGTTAGATCAACCGCTTCTGTCCAAGGTTCTTTGGTAATGTATCCCATCTTCAAATTTGGTAGTGAAGCACAAAAACATAAATACCTTCCCAAACTTGCTTCCGGCGACTGGTTAGGCTGTTTCGGTTTGACGGAGCCCGACCATGGTTCAAATCCGGGTGGAATGACAACGAACTTTGTCGACAAAGGAGATCACGTTGTTTTGAACGGAGCGAAAATGTGGATTAGTAATGCACCCTTTGCAGATGTTGCTGTTGTTTGGGCAAAAAATGAAGCGGGTGTTATTCATGGATTGATAGTAGAACGCGGAATGGAAGGCTTTACCACTCCTACTACCCACAATAAATGGAGCTTAAGGGCGAGTTGTACCGGTGAATTGGTGTTTGACAATGTCAAAGTACCAAAAGAGAATATTCTACCGGGTGTTACAGGGTTGAAAGGCCCATTGACTTGTCTTAACTCAGCTAGATACGGAATCAGTTGGGGTGCTTTGGGTGCCGCCATGGATTGTTACGATACTGCAGTTAGATATTCTAAGCAGCGCATTCAATTTGGCAAGCCAATTGGCGGTTTTCAGTTGCAGCAAAAGAAATTGGCTGAAATGTTAACCGAGATCACAAAAGCGCAGCTCTTGGTTTGGAGATTGGGCCAATTAATGGATAAAGGCTTAGCTACACCCGCACAAATATCGATGGCAAAAAGAAATAACGTAGAAATTGCGATGAATGTAGCCAAGGAAGCCCGCCAGATGTTAGGCGGAATGGGAATTACTGGCGAATATCCGATTATGCGACATATGATGAATTTGGAATCTGTAGTGACATATGAAGGAACGCATGATATTCATTTATTGATATTGGGAATGGAAATTACGGGTGAGAATGCCTTTTTATAAATTGAAATTGAAATAATATGTATCAAATTAAATTTGGAACCGATGGATGGCGCGAAATAATCGCCGATGAATTTACAGTGGCGAATGTGCGACGTGTAGCAAATGCCACTGCTTTGTGGTTGAATCAAAGCGATTTGCCAAAAAGTTGCGTCGTGGGATATGATTGTCGTTTCGGAGGTGAAATGTTCGCAAAAGAAACA
Organism: uncultured Bacteroidota bacterium; assembly: GCA_903959115.1. Classification (GTDB taxonomy): domain Bacteria; phylum Bacteroidota; class Bacteroidia; order NS11-12g; family UBA955; genus UBA955. The sequence continues at coordinate 2,877 of CAJBVU010000202.1, read as the reverse complement.
GCCCGACAGTTGGCCGCGCAAGGTATAAAAGTTGTGGTTTCAAAAGGTTTTGTTTCAACACCAATGATTTCATTGGCCGCTAATCAACTTCAAACTGGTGCTGGAATTATTCTTACGGCAAGCCATAATCCACCAACCTATAACGGGTACAAGATCAAAGCAAATTATGGCGGTCCTGCGGTTCCTTCAGAGGTTAGCAAAGTTGAAAATTTGATTTCTCCTACCCTTGTAGATGCGGGTGATAGTTTCGAATCGTATTTTAACAATGGAATGATTGAATATGGTGATTTTGAGACTATGTACTACAACCACTGTTTGAATTCTTTCGATATGGATGCCCTTTCCTCGATTTCTTCTGGTTTGGTTTACGATGCTATGTATGGTGCGGGACTGTCGATTGTAAAAAGATTATTGCCGGCGGCTACCATTTTGCACGGAAATTATAATCCTGGGTTTGATGGGCGTGCACCTGAACCAATATTGAAAAATCTCCCTGAAATTGGCCCACTTATCAATTCTAGACCCTCCTATTTGTGTGGATTGGCTACTGATGGTGATGCCGATCGAATTGGATGGTTTGATGAAAACGGAAACTTTGTCGACTCACACCATTTGATATTGTTACTGATTGAATACCTAACCACATTTAAGGGTTATTCGGGTAAGGTCGTGAAGAGTTTTTCTGTCAGCGATAAGATTCAAAAGCTTTGCGATCTTAAGGGTTTAGAGACGATTACAACTAAAATCGGATTCAAATACATTTGCGAATACATGGTCACTGAAGATGTGCTCATTGGTGCTGAAGAAAGCGGTGGTATAGCTATTAAAGGTCATATACCTGAGCGCGATGGTGTTTGGATGGGCTTGGTTTTGATGGAGTACATGGCAAAAACTGGTAAGTCGGTATCGGAATTGATTCAAGATATGTATGCTAAAGTTGGGTCTTTTGCTGTTGAGCGTTACGATTTGCACTTAACCAATGAGTTGAAGGAAAGCATTATAGATAAATGTAAATCAAGGAGTTATGATTCATTTGGTCCCTATAAGGTTGTAGCGGTTGAGGATGTGGATGGATTTAAATTCAGGCTCGACAACGGCTCTTGGGTAATGATTCGCCCAAGTGGTACTGAGCCAGTATTACGGGTATATTCAGAATCCACGGATTCTGCTTCTTCTTTTGCAATTCTAGACGCTACCAAGGCTTCGATTTTGGGATGATTGTAATACTATGACAAACAATACTCCACTTCAGATCAATATTAGAGATGTCATTGCATCTAAGAATGCTAGGATTTTGAAGTGGATTCCCAATTTTTTCATCAATTGGTTTGAGCGTTTTGTTCATCAAGACGAGATTAACAGAGTTTTGCGCAAACATCACAATGAGGTTGGAATTCAATTCGCAACCAGTGTAGTAAAGGAATTGGGGGCAAAAGTTAAACTTGTTAATATTGAAAATGTTCCAATCACTGGTAAGTGTGTATTGGTTGCGAATCACCCTATGGCAGGTTTGGATTCACTTTGTTTATATAGTTCCATTGGTCAAGTTAGAAGTGATATAATGCTCATTGCCAACGATGTACTAGCAAACATCCCACCTTTCAATGACTACTTTATTCCAGTGAATAAATTGGGGAAATCACCCAAAGAATCTATGATTCGTATTGATAATGCCTATGCCGCTGGTGGAATGATGATGGTTTTTCCAGCAGGATTGTGTTCAAGAAAAATTGATGGGAAAATTACAGACTTAGAATGGCAAAAGAGTTTTTTGATGAAAGCCATTCAATATGATTTGCAAATTATACCTGTACATATAAATGGTGCCAATTCAAATCGCTTTTATCGTATCGCAAATTGGAGGAAATTTTTAGGAATAAAATTCAATATAGAAATGATGACGTTGGCCGATGAGTTATTTAAGCAAAAGGACAATGAACTTATAATTACAATAGGCAAACCTTTGTCGCCCAGTACCTTCAATAAGAAAAACGCCATGGAGGATGCGCAAAAAATCAAAGCACACGTCTATGAATTGTCAAAGAACCCATTGGCGAACTTTTCTAATTGATTGAAACAATAGCAATAAATTCATTATTTTCACGGCTTGAGTTTCTAAACAATGACAGAAAATTTGATTGAACCTATACCTACAGATAAGTTACTTAAAGAACTTACAAAGGATATTTTTATACGACCTACGAATAACGCTTCCAATGAAATATACATTTTCAAAGGGGATGATAAGCCAAACTTGATGGCTGAAGTTGGACGGCTTAGAGAATTAACATTTAGAGCCGCTGGAGGTGGGACTGGGAAGTCTTTAGATATTGATGAATATGATTCAGGTCCTTATAGTTATAGTCAATTGATTGTATGGGATCCTTTGGAAAATCAATTGGTTGGCGGATATCGATTTGTGATGGTTCCCCAATCTCGAGACGAAACTGGACATTTTCATTTGTCGACCACCGAGATTTTTAATTACACTCAAAAAATTAAGGACAAATACTTCCCCTTTGCTATAGAATTGGGTAGAAGCTTTGTTCAACCCGAGTACCAACCTAGCTTGAACAGTCGTAAGGGTCTATTTAGCTTAGATAATTTATGGGACGGCTTGGGTGCATTGGTTGTAATGAATACGGATTACAAGTATTTCTTTGGGAAAATTACGATGTACACCGACTTCAACAAAGAAGCGCGCGACTTGATTCTGAGTTTTATGGATCATTATTTCCCCAATGAAGAGGATCTAGTTAGCATTCCATCGCCAATACAGAGGATGTTTGATTGTTCCTCGTTTTTAAATGAATTAGATGGATTGGAATACAAAGAAGGTCATAAACTGCTGAATTCAAAAGTGCGCGAATTGGGTGA
>CAJBVU010000201.1 GCA_903959115.1 uncultured Bacteroidota bacterium | reverse complement strand
ATACGCTGCTGAAGCTCTTTTAGCAAATGGGTACATCCACTGCCGGATGTATCGTTCATTTTCTGAGGCTATTGAGGGGTTTAGTAAAAACTTTTTTGCAGGCTTTAATTATAATGTATTCGGCCTGTTTTTTTATCTCATGCTCGTGGTACTTGGACCGATAGCTATTGCCTACTTTCTGGGTATTCAATTGGTTATGATTGCCTTTTCTATGATTGTTTTAAGTAGAATAATGATTTCCCTGCTTTCAGGGCAGAGTGTATGGCGGAATCTGTTATTGCACCCATTTCAATTAATTTGTATGCTGTTTATTTCAGTACAATCTGTGAAAAATACGCTTTGGCCTTTGAGGAATAAATGGCCTGTGGGTTTTGCGGCTGCGGGAAAGCAATGGTTTAAAGCTGTCTTGGGTAGTTGGGTTGGACGTCCTTTTGAGACGTGTGTGGATGTGTTAATGCGCAAGGATTATTATGGTGAAAGGTTAACGCAATTGTTGCGTTTTGAGGATAGGAATGGAATGGCGGCGGGAATTGAGTCGAGGAATCCATTTGCCGATGACTATCGCATGGCAGATGCTTGGCTGAATTTATGGATTGATGAGGAATGGAGTTTGGAGGGTTCATTGACATCGCGTTTGGTGGATGGGTATTCTAAGGGGTATTTGCGCAAAGCGATGAACGGTGGCTTAGTGCCAGCTAAGGTTTTGTGGCGGGTTGATAAAAAGGGGTTTTCGGTACCAAAGAATGAATTAACGGCCCGGGAATTGGTTGTGTGGAAGGATTGGGTTTTATCGGTCCAATTGGATGGTCTGGTATCGCGCTCTCGGCGGCAGAAGGCGCTGGATTATGTGTTGGCAAATTGGGGGATAAACATACTGGGGAAGGACTCAAAACCACGGGTTTTCAGTGGTGGTGATGTGAAATTGTTGGATGAATTGTTCCGGTGGGCTGCAATGGGATGTTTTTTGGAAACTTTTCCATGTAAAATAGAAGGAGGCGGTGATGGGTGATGAGAAAATAACTGTCGGACGAAATGCTATCGGAAAATTAGACCCATCGAATAAGAATTCTGTTTTTAGCGATGGCGGTCCGGTGCGGACATTTGGCTGGCAGCTGGCCAAAGCGGTGATTGCGGCATTGGTGGTTGTGATTTATTCCCGCGGTATGGGCGCCTACGGTAGGGGAGCTCTCTCGATTTTGCTCCTGTATTTGCAGTTGACATTGATGGTGAGCGAGATGGTAGCCGGTGGAGCGTTGGCGAACTTGCTGACAAAATATTCGGTACGACGCATATTGCCAACGGCCTGGTTCTTTTTGATTTTGGTTTTGTCTGTTGCCTATGTGGTTGGGTGGTTTATATGGGTTATTCCGAATGCGGGTACTTATCCCATTTGTTTGGATCATCCCAAAGTGATTACGCTCAATTTGCTCTTTTTTCAGGGATTGTTTCTCGGGGGATTAAATATTCAGTACAATCTCTATCAAGCCCATGGATGGGTGAGTCAACGGAATCGCTTACATGTGTCAATGGAAGTTCTGAAGTTGATGGGACTCTTATTGTGTTTTGAGGCGATGTACGGTTTCATCATCCCGAAAAATGCGGCCATAGAACTCAGTGTAAGTAGGCACATAACCGAGCGTTTGATGGATGGACAAACCTTGCACTATCTCCATGGATTTAATGAAATGGCTATTCTGTGGATTCTTGTGTACGCATCCGGCTTGGTTTGGGTGTATTCTTTGTGGCAGTCTCGGTCGTTGTTTATTGGCGGGTCGTTGTTTAAAAGCGGGGTGATGCAATCCATTCATTCAAGTTCAGAAGCCATAGGTCAAGAACAACACGAATCAGACAATGGGTCGTTTTTGAGTTCCATCCAGCCACCCAAAGAAATGTTCAATAGTGGATTCTTATCGCAGCTCGGACATATTTTGCTATTTCTTTTATATCGATTGCCGTTATGGTGGATGGCGGCGCAATATGGAAATTCACAAGCGGGATTGCTGGCAAATGCCTTGTTGATTGCCGATACCATTTGGATTTTTGGCAATTCTTACGGCACGATTCTTCATTCAAGAATGTTGGTTTCGTCGGGCTCGTTAATGGGGGGTAATAATCCTAGCGAAATTTCTGCGTTTGATGCCCAGCAAAGGAAATTCCAGAAGTTGCTTTCAAGATATGTCGTGATTTCCTCATTGGGTACTCTGCTCGCCGTCCTATTGGCGATGATAGTGCCAAATGCTCTTTATGTTTTTGTTTTCGGTGAGACGTTTTCGGGGCTCAAAGAAACCTTATTTTTGATTTCGCCCGCCGTGATCTTTTTGGGAATTGCAGCGCCGATCGGACATTATTTGCACGCACAAAATCGTTTCAAGGAATTGATTGTTAGCTATGGTTCTGCTGTTGTGGTCTTGGTGATTTTTTGGTTCGGGGTGGATGGGTTGATGTCAATGACAGACTTTCAAGATACGGTTGCGATTCCTAGAGGTCTCTTTGTTAGAATAATCTCAACTTTCGGGAAATTCATGTCGGTCAATTTGGCCTTTTTGGTTCTTCTGTTTTTGAATTATCTACAGGTTAAGCACATTTTGAGATTTAGGGCTAACGTATTTATATTGTTGAGGTTCCTAAGGAGATATTTCGCAAAATAATACGCACTTCTTGTATAGTATTTAACACAATCGACATATGTGTTGAACAACCTCTAAAGATTACACTTATTTTTGCCCCACTTAACTAAAAAAAGTACATATATGTCAACCCCTAACAATGGTGGAACTCCAAGATACAATCCACTTGAGAGCATGCAGAGACGCTTCGATGAAGCCAAAGAGAAATTAGGATTGGATGATCAATTTGCGAATGTCTTGCGCGTCCCTGATAAGGTGGTTGCGGCCAATATCCCCGTAACAATGGATGATGGTACAATTCGCGTTTTTGAAGCGTATCGCGTAGTTCACAGTGTGCATTTGGGTCCTTCTAAAGGAGGAATCCGTTACAGTATGGATGTTCACTTGGACGAGGTGAAGGCCTTGGCCGCTTGGATGACGTGGAAGTGTGCGGTGGTTAATGTGCCTTACGGTGGTGCAAAAGGGGGTATTAAGTGTGATCCTCGCAGCATGAGTAAGGGTGAGTTGGAGCGTTTAACTCGTGGATATACATTGGCAATGCGCAATGTATTTGGTCCAGATAAGGATATTCCAGCGCCGGATATGGGTACCAGTGCCCAAGAAATGGCTTGGATCGTAGATGAGTTTAGTAAAATTACCGGACATAATTCTTATGCTGTAGTTACCGGAAAGCCTTTGGTTTTGGGTGGTAGCTTAGGTCGTGTAGAAGCAACAGGTAGAGGAGTAATGGTAAGCACTCGTAGTGCGATGGCTAAATTGGGATTAAACCCAACTAAAACCACTTGCGTTGTGCAGGGTTTTGGTAACGTGGGAAGTATCTCAGCCAAGTTGATCGCCCAGTTGGGTGTGAAAATCGTTGCGATTTCTGATGTTACTGGTGGGTATTACAACCCAGAAGGAATTGATGTTGCTGAAGCGATCGCGTATGTTGCAAACAGTGCATCGCGCAGTTTGGAAGGTTACAAAGGCGGAAGCCAAGTGACGAACGGTGAATTGTTGGAGTTGCCTTGCGATATTTTGGTGCCTGCCGCGATGGAGGATCAAATCACGCCAGAAAATGCAGGACGTATCAAAGCGAAAATGATCGTAGAAGGTGCAAACGGACCGACAACTGCTGAGGCGGATTCAATTTTGAACGACAAAGGAATTTTGGTGGTTCCAGATATTTTGGCCAATGCGGGCGGAGTTACTGTGTCGTATTTTGAGTGGGTACAAAATCGTTTGGGATACTATTGGACAGAAGAGCGTGTAAACCGTCGTGCTGATCGTGCGATGAAGCAAGCGTTTGATAATGTGTATGCTACGGCTGAAAAGTATAATGTAAACATGCGTATTGCGGCTTATATCGTTGCGTTGGATAAAGTTGCGAGTACGTTGAAGTTGAGGGGCTCTTTCTAAAATGAGACTACACAGGGAAGGGTTTACCATCATTTTTGTCACCACGTTGGTGTTGGCTTTGCTCAATTACGGCATGCAATCATGGCTAGGAGAGGGGCTAGTGTCTCAGATTTTTCTGGGGATGAGCCTGTTCTTTTTCATCATGGTGGTGCAATTTTTTCGCAATCCATCAAGGACGACACCTGAAGGCGAAGGTTTGATTATTGCGCCAGCCGATGGCAAAGTAGTTGTGATTGAAGAGGTTGAAGAACCCGAATATTTCAAGGACAAGCGCAAGCAAATCAGTATTTTCATGTCGCCAGTGAATGTGCATGTGAACCGGGCGCCCGTTTCGGGTAAGGTGCTTTATTACAAGTATTTCAAGGGGAAGTATTTGGTGGCATGGCATCCCAAGAGCAGCACAGAAAATGAAAGGACTACGGTTGTGATGGAAGAGGGCGGAAAGCAAATTTTGTTTAGGCAGATTGCGGGGGCGTTGGCAAGAAGAATCGTTTGTTATGCCAAGCCGGGGATGGAGATCGCTAGGGGTGGTGAGTATGGTTTTATCAAATTTGGAAGTCGGATCGATATTTATTTGCCCTTGGATGCCGAGGTTTTGGTGCAATTAGAGCAGGAAACGGTTGGCGGAGAGACGGTGATTGCGAAGTGGTAAAATGTGAAGTTTGCGTTGTATATTTGTTTAAATAACAAAAAGATATGAAAAAATTACTCGTTTTAGGATTGTTCATTGCAGGATTTGCAATGTCGTCTATGGCTCAAAATGTAGCCCAACCAGTAGAAAATACTCCTGCTGTTGAGGTGGCTAAAGTGGCTCCAGCTGCCGATGCGGTTGCTCCAGTAAAAGCTTGTTGCAAGAAAGAAGGTTCTGCCGGTTGTAGCAAAGCAGGTGCTGCCAATGGTGAGGTAAAAGCATGTTGCAAGAAAGAAGGCGCTGCGGTAGGTGCGGCAGGTGCTCCAAAAGCAGGTTGCAATGGTGCTGCAGGTGCTGAACACAAATGTGGTGGACACGAAGGTGCTGCAGTAGGTGCTGCAGGTGCTCAAGCAGTTCCAGCAACAGAAAAGAAGCAGTGTGGTTCTGAATGTCAGAAGCCTTGCTGCAAAAAGGGTAACTAATAATCCGATTTTGTGGGGGTTATTCCCTTGAGAATTCGAGATTGTTTTAATAGCAAAAAATTTTATAGATCATAAAAAAGGGCGCCACAGGCGCCCTTTTTTATGAAATCATATCGAAACCTTGTGCGATTCAGTTTATATGTGAAATCTGTGTTGTTCCTTTGTAGAACGGATGGACAAAGGATTTAGACGGATTGTTTTTATGCTCATGGGATTAACCGCCATTACGGTTATTTCTGTCGGCGTTTATCTTTGGTACAATTTCAACACTCGCAGTAATTTGGTGTTGGTAATTCCCGCATCTTCCAAATGGTTTTTACATGTGCAAACGAAGAAACTTCGAAGCGACTTCGCGGCGTCTACTGCGCCGCCTAAGAGTGTTGATTCTTTGAAGAGTACCATCGCAGCACTTTCTGTGTTTAATGGAGTTAAAGACGCCTCGGAGCCCGGAATTGGCCTATATTCAGATGTCGTTGCCTTTGAAGTGGATGGCGGAAGGTTTTTATGCCTTGCATTGACCTCGGAAGAAAAGTTTAAGGCGTTTGTGGCCAAGTTGCAGAAACAACAGAAACTGCACAAAACGATTCAAAAGCCCAGATATGCCTACGCGAAATTCGCGACAAAAAATGTCTATTTGGTTTACCAATACAAGGTTTGTATGGTCTTTGTTCCGAATGATTCTGTGGAGAATGCAACTTTAAATGAGAAAATTCTAGATGTGGTTTTTCCTGAAAAGACCCATAGGATGATGCAGAATCCCACCGTTCAAGCCCTTTACGAAGATGAGCCTGAATTGGTCTTTTTTTCGTCTGATAAGTCATACGGGTTGTCGCAGGCCATTGATTTTCCAAGGGTTTCAGATAGTAAGGCACCCTTTGCCAATCCTGTGAAATTTATCTATCCCACATTAATGTCGGATGGGGCCGATAAGGCCACAGCAAGTGAGATGTCGGCGAACAAGGCATCGACAGCGAGCAATGCATCGTCCAAACCATCGCCGTTGATGTTGGCGGCCAAGGCTAAATTGCCATTCAATATAGATGCATGCATCAATTCAAAAAACGAAATGGATGCCCACACCGCACTTGACCTAGCATTACGCATTTTTAATCAATCAATTCACCAAATTTCTCAATGAAAATACAAGATTTACTAAAGGAACGAATTCTTATCATCGATGGGGCTATGGGCACCATGATTCAGAAACATAAGCTATCGGAAGAGGATTACAGAGGGTCGAGATTTGCCAATTTTGCGCATCCATTGCAAGGGAATAACGACTTGCTGGTGCTCACTCAACCGCAAATTATTTCCGATATTCACAAGGATTTTTTGGCGGCTGGTGCCGATATTTTAGAGACCAATACGTTCAATGCCAATTCGATTTCCATGCTTGATTACCACATGGTGGATCTGGTGAAGGAACTCAATACGGCAGCGGTTAAATTGGCTCTGGATGCGGCAGCAGAATTCACAGCTATGAATCCTGATAAGCCTCGTTTTGTGGCGGGTTCCATTGGACCAACCAATAAAACGGCTAGCCTATCGCCGGATGTCAATAACCCTGGGTATCGTGCGGTTTCCTTTGATGATTTAGTGGCCTGCTACACCGAACAAGTCATTGCATTGATTGATGCTGGCGTCCATTTGTTATTGGTGGAAACGGTGTTTGATACCCTGAATTGTAAGGCGGCTCTTTTTGCAATCAATACGGTGAAGGAAGAGCGTGGCTTGGATATTCCCGTGATGGTGAGCGGTACGATTACCGATAATTCCGGACGTACGCTGAGCGGTCAAACGGCAGAAGCATTCTGGGTGTCTATTTCTCACGGCAATTTGATGAGCGTAGGTTTGAATTGTGCTTTGGGAGCCCCGCAAATGCGTCCTTTTATCGAAGAAATGGCCCGTGTTGCTTGGGTGCCGATTAGCTGTTATCCGAATGCTGGTTTGCCGAATGAATTTGGCGAATACGACGATTCTCCAGAAGGGATGGCGGCGGTTTTGGAAGACTGGTGCAAAGAAGGTTGGGTAAATATTGTGGGTGGTTGCTGTGGGACAACGCCAGATCACATTCGCGCTATCGCAACTGCTGCCGCCAAATATGCCCCAAGGCCCATACCTGTCCAAGTTGAAGTGTCGATTTAACACTTCAAAAATCAATTTTTATATCTCAAATCTCCGTATCTTTGCACCATAATCATGGCTGACGTTCAAACTCAGAATATGCCCGCAACATCATTTGATTTATTTGCCGGCTTAGAATCAACAAATCACGAACAAATCGTTTTTTGTCAAGATCACGCAACTGGACTTAAGGCAATTATTGCCATTCACAACACTGTATTGGGCCCAGGCTTGGGTGGTACTCGTTTTTGGCATTATGCCAACGAGAAGGATGCCATCAGAGATGCCATGCGTTTGTCGCGTGGTATGACCTACAAAGCCTCTGTAGCTGGATTGAATTTGGGCGGTGCTAAGGCTGTTATCATTGGCGATGCCAAATCGATGAAGTCAGAAGCGTTGATGCGCAAATTTGGTCGTTTCGTTGAGAACTTAAGTGGAAAATACATCACTGCCGAAGATGTGGGGACAACCACACGCGACATGGAGTATGTGAATATGGAGACCGACCACGTAGTGGGTTTGCCAGAGAGCATGGGTGGTGGTGGAGATCCTTCTCCAGTAACGGCTTACGGTACTTACATGGGAATCAAAGCTTCGGCCAAACAGGCTTGGGGCAATGATAGTTTGTATGGGAAGTCGGCTGCCGTAATGGGCATCGGAAAAGTAGGAATGCACTTGTTGGAGTATCTGCACAAAGAAGGTGTTAAGTTGTATGTAGCTGATATTAATGATTCAGCGTTGCAAGCAGCGGCAAATCAGTTTGGAGCAACCATCGTGAGCGGTGAGGAAATGATTGGCTTGGATGTCGACATTTTTGCTCCTTGTGCTTTGGGTGGAATCATTAACGATGTTACTTTGCCAAAATTGAAGTGTCAGATCGTTGCTGGTGCTGCCAATAATCAATTGGAAGACGAAAAAATCCACGGCGATTTATTGAAATCAAAAGGTATTATTTATGCCCCTGATTTCGTGATCAACGCAGGTGGATTGATCAATGTATACTCTGAATACAACGGATATGTGCGTGAAAATGCAATGTCTCAAACGGAGAATATCTACAACACCATCTTGGAAATTTACAAGAAATCTGAGCGTGAAAATGTGAACAATCAGCAAGCAGCGATTTTGCATGCCGAGAAGCGCATTCACGATATGATGTTGGTACACAGTACATATTAATATTTTTCCATAGGAACTTTGGCCTAGCCTTAGATGTTCTGTGATTGTTTATAGAAAAGGGACTGATTTTTCAGTCCCTTTTTTATTTAACTTCGCTCCGCTGCCATGAAATTAAAATTTGCTTGGAACCAGAATAGTAGCGCTGCTTTGATGGCGTTGTTTGTGGTTGCCTTGGTGAATTTGGTTGTCGGCTTTTCGGCTTTAGAACCTTCAGGCGGACAAGATTCGTGGAATCATTATTTGTATGCTCGTTGGGCACCGCATCATCCTGAACTGCTGCTGGACCAGTGGGGCAAGCCCTTTTTTACGTTTTTTGCGATGCCTTTTGCCTGGTTTGGGATCTCTGGCGTTTTATTTTTTAATCATCTGTGTATTCTGGTCGCGGCGTGGTTGGTCTATCTCACCGCAAGGCGGGTGGGGTTAAAAAATCCTTGGCTTACCATATTCCTTTTTGCTTGGCAGCCCATCGTTTTGGCCAATGCCCATTCTGCCCTCACCGAGCCGAGTAATGCCATGGTGTTGGCTATGATTTGTTATTTGTTCGCGAGCAATAGATGGACGGCCGCCACGGTGATTGCCTCGTTTTTGCCGATGGTGAGAAGCGAAGGTTTCGTTTTGCTGGCGGCGGTGATGCTGTTTTTAGCCCTAAGGAATCGTTGGAAATATATGCCGCTCACGATTGTTGGTGTTTTGATTTATGGTTTAATAGGTGCAATTGTGAGTGGGGAGTGGAATTGGTTGATCATTCACAATCCCTACGTTCAGCAGGAGTTGGGTAGGGGGTTTGATGCCGGACATGGCAGTTTTTGGTACTATCTAAATCATCAAAAAGAAATTACTGGAATCATCGTAACGGTTCTTTGTCTCGTTTCGGTGGTCACGATTTTGGGATACATCGGAAAGCGATTGCAGAAAAAAATGCCTGCATCCAATAGCCAAATGGCGCTGTGGTTATGGTGTCCGCTATTTGGATTTTTCTTTATTGCTCATAGTATTTTATGGTGGAAAGGGGCCATGGGGTCTCACGGCTTGCTTCGCGTATTTGTGGTGGTGTCTCCGGTGGCTGCTTTGCTAGCGATGTTAGCCCTAGATAAAATCATGCGCATAGAAATTAAAGCGCTCAATCGTGTGTTAAAATCTACTATCGTGCTGGGGATGTTTTTTCTGTCGTTTCCGGGTGCTGGAATGCCCTATCCGTGGAATGCCAAATTGGGACATCAAGAGGGGTTTTTAGCGAGGTCGGTGGGAAAGCCTGTTTCCGATGCGATGCAATGGATTTCGACATCAAAGTACAAGGACAATGTGTTGGCGCATCAGATTCCGGCAATCAATGTTGCGGAAAATTACGATCCTTGGTTGGCTGGCGAGCAACTGCATCCTTTGGGAAAGAATGGTGAGTGGATGGAAGCAAAAAAGGTATCGGATTGGCCCAAAGCCGCGCGGACATTGTCGTTGTGGTCCCTCGACACCAAAGATTCAGGCGCAAACGATTGGTTTCCGTCGGGGACGATGGTTTTGTGGGATAATTTTCATGGACGCAGGGATGGACAAATTCGTCGCGACCAATTATTGTCGTTGAAGAACTATAGAATCGTTTTTGAAGCTGGGCAGGACGATGCCGATACTTGCAACGATGTTGTGGTGTTGCTGAAGGATTGATTATCAGGCCGCCCAATTATGATTGTTCTTGAGTTGCGTGAGCTCCTAACTTTGAGGCCAATCTAAATAGATTGCATTAATTTCAAATTCCGAACGAGAAATCCAAAATGGCCGTGGTTTTAATTACTTCGTTTTTTGCGAGGGAATCAAATCGACGCAAATCTGAGTAAATGCTCTGTTCAATGCGATGCAATCCGCGGCGGAACTGCTGAGATGCGGTGTTACGCGGACCCCCTTGATGATGGGATGGTCGATGCCTACCGTGAAAATCTTATGATTGTCCATCAGTGCTTTTGCCAATGTGGTTGGCGAATATCCATTTACATAAGCCGTTGCAATGGCTCCGCCTCTTTGGAATTGGAATAAAGGCGACTGCAATTTAAACGCATCGAGCAGGGTGAGTTCCGTTACTGCGGCCATGTTCGCCTGGTATTGCGGGTCGTTGAGTATGCCCAATCCTTTGCCGAAATTCTCTAGCGCTTGTTTGTTGCCAATCCAAAGAAGTTTTAGATAGGTGAGTCGGTTGAATTTGGCGGCCGATCCCAACATTCGGTGAAATTCGATGGCTTTGGCGATGGTTTGCAAGGAGTTGATGGGCCTGGTCCCTTGGTGCTCAAACTTGCGAATGTCGTTTTTGTCGGCCCCCGTATCCCCCAAAAGTGGCCAAATGGACGGGATTAGGCTTTTTTTCATGTATAAAAATCCCACGCCGATCGGGTTACAGAGCCATTTGTGTAAACTCCCGCCAATGATATCTACGCCCGAATTGGTAAGATCACTCATGTCGGTTGGTGTATGAGCCAAGCTATGCGCAGCATCCACCACCACCACAATATCGGGTTGAATTTGCTTCGCTTTTCGGGTGATGGCTTGCACGGGAATCAGTTGACCGCTGAGGTTAATCATGTGGGTGAGGTGCAGCATTTTGGTGTTGGGAGTGATCAAATCGCAGTAGGCATTTACGATTTCGATATCCGACCTAGGGTCTTTGGGGACATCGGCGATTTTAATTATGATTCCCCATCGAGCGGCGGCTTGTTCAAAGGCTTCCACCATGGAACCGTAGTCTTGGTTACCGATAATGACTTCGTCGCCGGCTTGCCAACGGGTGCCCATAATCACAATGTTCAGGCTTTCGGTGGTGTTTCGGGTCAGGGCGACTTCATCGGGCAATAGTCCTTGAAATCCGGCAAACGCTTTTCTCGCTTCTTCGATGGCTTGGGCTTGGGCCGTGCGCATGAAGTGGCTGGTTTGGGTGTTGATGGTGGTTTGCGCATCGATGTGGTATCGCAGCGTACCTTGGGGTTGGTGACTAAAATATCCGTTTTCTAGGTTGATGAACCCTTCGGGACGGATAAAATTGGTGGCTACGGCGCTCCAAAAGGCTTCGTTGTGCGGAGCATTGGAAATTCCGGGACCCTGAGGGACGATATATTCGGGCAGTTTTTTGCCTTTGGGTGGTTTGTTGGAGTCAGAATGGGCATCGGAATGGGTAGCCGAAAGGGCTGGGGGAATTGAAATAGCCCCCAACGTGGTTGCGCCCAGGGAATGAATGAAATGTTTGCGTTTCACCTAGGCAAGATAATAAATTCTGTGGGTTATTGGGTTTTGATGTCTTGCAATCGCAGTTGTAAGTTGGTTCTGCCGTTGAAAGTGTTCTCTTCGATGCAGTAGCAAGCGTGGAATTGCTGTCCGTCTGTTACCGATGGCCAATATTCCGCCAAGCCAAATCCAATGGAGTCCATATTGCCATGCGGTGTGGTAATTTGCATTTTCAGGTGGCGGTCTTTGAGGATTTTCGCGCTCTGATTGGCTTTTAGGTTGTTGGTTCTAAAGACGGGAATCGCGTTGCCGGGGCCAAAGGGCGACAATTGTTTGAGGATTTTCATCATCCCCGGTGTGATACTCAATGTTTCAATTTCGAGGTCGTACTCCACTACGGGAATCAGATCTTCTGCGGTTACTGTTTCGCGGACAATCGCCTCGAATTTATCGGCAAAGGCATCGAAATTCTCGACTTTTATACTCAGTCCGGCCGCATATTTATGTCCGCCAAATTGTTCTACCAAGTCGCCGCATGCACCAATCGCCTCGTGAATATCGAACGTTTTGATACTTCTGGCGCTTCCCGTGAGCATCCCATCGTTCAAAGAAAAAACGATAGTGGGTTTGTAGAATTGCTCCACCATGCGGGAGGCGACGATTCCGATGACGCCTTTCGACCAGCCTTCGCCTTGCAGTACCATGGAGTATTTGTCCATCAAACGCTGACTTTGTTCCACCATTGCGATGGCATCGCGGGTAATGTCGGTGTCAAGTTCTTTACGCTCATGATTGCGCTCCGACAGGACTTTGGCGTATTTTTTTGCGGTATTATAATCTTTTTCGATAAGCACTTTCACGGCGGCGGTTGCATCGGAAATTCTGCCAGCGGCGTTGATGCGAGGGCCGATGCCAAAGATGATATCGGAAATATTGTATTGGTCTTTTTTGGGGCAATCTTCCAGCAGGGTTTGAAGTCCGATGCTTGGGTTTTCGTTGAGTTTTTTGAGTCCATAGAACGAAAGGACGCGGTTCTCGCCTCGGATATCTACTAGGTCTGATGCGATACTTACGGCCACCATATCGAGGTAATCGTAAACCATTTCGGTAGGCATCCCTTGCTTCTCGTTGTAGGCTTGGATTAGTTTGAAGCCAATGCCAGCGCCGGAAAGTTCTTTATAAGGGTACTCGCAATCGTTGCGTTTTGGGTTTAGGATGGCGGCGACGTTGGGCAGGGTTTCTCCGGGAAGGTGGTGATCGCAGATGATCATTTCCAATCCCAGTGAGGTGGCGTAATCGGCCAGTGCATTGGAGCGAATCCCGCAATCTAGGGTAATTACGAGTGTAAATCCCATTTCAGCGGCGTATTCTAGCCCTGTTTTGCTGATGCCATATCCTTCTTTATAACGATCGGGGATGTAGTATTCGATGTTTTGATTGAACGACTTAAAATAGGAGTAAACGATAGAAACGGCAGTGGTCCCGTCCACGTCGTAGTCGCCATAGATCAGCATCCCTTCCTGGTTGGTCACTGCTTGTTGGATACGACGAATGGCCACATCCATATCTTTCATTAGGAAAGGGTTGTGGAGGTCTTCGAGTTTTGGGCGGAAGAATTTTTCTGCCTTTTCGTAGCTATCAATCCCTCGTTGAATGAGTATGGATGCAATGTTTGGGTTCACGCGAATGCTTTCTGAGAGCTGCGCTACTTGTTCCGGATTGGGGGTAGATTTTGCGCGCCATCGATATTCCATACGTTCTGCAAAAATCGTTTTTTTTGGGCAGAAAAGCAACCCGATTTTGAATCTAATTGTTTACATTTGTTTGAGTATGAAACGAATTTTCATGATTTTGAGTGCTTGTGTTTCATTGTCGATTATCGCACAGCCAAGTATCACATCCACGTCCATGCCAAAGGCGGGCGACACCTTGCGATATTCTACTGCGAGTCCTACTTCACTGCCTTCGAATTACCAAACGGGTGGGGCTAATATGTCGTGGGATTTCAGCAGCATGACCCCTTTAACACAAACGTTAAATAACTATTATGGTGCAAGTAAAACCCCTTATGGTTTTTATTTTTTTGGCCAGATTGGTCAAAAAACCGCCGATACCATTGGTGCGGGTCCGATCACATTAACCAACGTATATTCTTTTTATACCAACAGTTCTAAGGTGTTTAAGGCCGAGGGGATTGGGTATCAATATTCGGGATTTCCATTGGCTTCGATGTACAAGGACGACGATGAGATTTATCAGTTTCCTTTGAATTACGGCGATGTGGATACGAGTACATTTAATTTCAAGTTTAGCATACCTGGGGATTTGTTTGCGTTGGTTCAGAGTGGAACGCGGGTGAACAATGCCGACGGTTGGGGGGCGGTAAAAACGCCATTTGGAGAGTACAAGGATGTGTTGCGATTGAAGACCATCGTGGATCAGATCGATACTTTTACTTCGCAGTTTGGGAAATTTCCTATTCCCAGAAAAACGGTGATATACAGATGGTTGAGTACTTCGGAGCGGATTCCAGTAATGGAAATTCAGGGAACGATTGCGGCACAAACGGGTAAGTTTACACCAACGCAAGTTCGTTACCGTGATGGGTTTATTGCGAAGCTTACATCGGATGATATTGAGGAGAATTCGCTGAAATTATTTCCAAATCCAGGCAATGGGGTGGTGGTAATTTCGGGTTTGAAGCCGGGTGAGAAATGGGTGATGAGGGATGTGTTGGGTAAGGAGATGTCGTTGATTCGTTTGGGGGATGCGGGTTTTGATTCGGGTAATTTATTGGCGGGGATATACTATGTTTTGGTTGGTGAGAGGGTGTTAACCTTTTGTAAAAAATAAGATTGTTGCAAGGAGTGGAAAAAAGGGGGGCGGAGCCCCCCTTTTTTATTTGTATATTCGCTTCAAAATCAAATAATCGATTGTGAAAATAGCTGTCTTAAAAGAGACCCGTGCTGGAGAAAACCGAGTAGCCATAACACCACAGGTTGCCAAGAGTTTGATTCAGATGGGAAATGAAGTTGTGGTAGAATCAGGGGCCGGATTGGGTTCACACTTCTCAAACGAATTGTATACCGAAGCAGGCGCTTCAATTGTAGATCGCAATGCGATGAATGATTCGGCCATGTTTGTGCAGATTAATATGCCCGATGCCGCAGTCGCTAATTCATTGCCAAAAGGTAGTTTGTGGGTGAGTTTGATGTACCACCGCAGCAATGCAGAGTTGGTGTCTTCTTTCAATTCCCAAGGAATCTCAGTCTTAAGCTTGGATGCCATCCCTAGGATTTCTCGCGCCCAAAGTATGGACGTATTGAGTTCTCAAGCCAACTTGGCGGGGTATCGCGCAGTGATTGAAGGTGCATATCACCTGGATAAAATTTTCCCGATGTTGATGACCGCTGCGGGTACCGTTACTCCTTCCAAAGTATTGATTTTTGGTGTCGGTGTGGCCGGTTTGCAAGCCATCGCAACGGCAAAGCGTTTGGGTGCTGTAGTAGAAGCAACCGACGTGCGTCCTGAAACCAAAGAGCAAGTGCAATCCTTGGGCGGAAAATTTATCGAAGTGAAAGGCGTAGAAGTGGGTTCGGAAGGCGGATATGCAAAAGAAGCCACAGAAGAATATCGTGCGGCACAAAGAGAAGCTGTGAATAAGAGTTTGGCTATGGCCGACTTGGTAATCACGACTGCTTTGGTTCCCGGTAGAAAAGCCCCCATTTTGATAGATGACGAACAGTTAGGCCTCATGAAATCGGGCGCTGTATTGATTGATATGGCCGCAGAGCAAGGCGGAAACTGTTCTCAAACCGAAGCCGGCAAGGTGAAAGTAGTTAACGGTGTTCGTTTGGTGGGTGCAGTGAATATGCCATCGGAGTTGAGTGCCAACGCCAGCGAATTGTTTGCCAGAAATATTTGGGAATTGCTCAAGTTGGTTGCTCCAAAGGGTGAATTGGTGTTGGATCGCAACGATGAAATTGTACAAGGCTGTTTGATTTGCTCGAACGGTGAAATTTATCATAACGCTTAATAGAAAAGTAAAATGGAATATATTCAAGCAATTATCGACTTAATCGCGCAATACGAACAACAAAATACCTTAAATCTCATTTATCTCGTCGTCTTGATGATTTTTGTTGGGATAGAATTGATTTCTCACGTCCCCAGCGTGTTGCATACACCTTTGATGAGTGGTGCTAACGCCATTCACGGGGTCGTTTTGATTGGAGCCATCATCGTGATGGGTAACGCATCGCCCGACGATACTTTGTCGCTCGTATTTGGAACCCTCGCCGTTTTCGTAGGGACATTGAACGTGATTGGGGGATTTGTGGTGACCGACCGAATGTTGGAGATGTTTAAGAAGAAACCGAAAGGAGAAAAAGTATCATGATGCCGTATATGGAAATTGGCTACCTCATTGGCTCTGTGAGCTTTGTGTTAGGTTTAAAAATGATGGGTCAGCCCGATAGCGCCCGTAAAGGAAACTTAGTGGCTGCATTTGGTATGGCTGTGGCTGTGATTGCGGCCTTGTTCTTTACTTCAAAAGGATTCCATGTGATCAGCAATTTGCAATACATCGTTGCGGCAATCGTTGCAGGGACTGTCATTGGAACGCTGATGGCCAAACGAGTACAGATGACGGCGATGCCAGAAATGGTGAGTTTGTTTAACGGTATGGGTGGTTTGAGTGCGGCGTTGATTTCGATTATCGAATGGCGACATTTATTACACACTTCAGGCAGTCCGGAAGCGATGGATCAGGCCGCGGCTTTGCCAATTGGGATGTATATTCCAATCATGGCGGGTTTGATTATCGGAACGATTTCTTTCGTGGGTTCAATCGTGGCTTGGGGTAAATTGAATGGTAAAATAGGCGATTTCCGCTTCCCTTCACAGCAGATTATCAATGCGGTGGTTTTGGTTGCGATTTTGGGTGTGGCTTACATCAATTATGGTGAATTTAATGCCACGCATTCTTCTTTATATTTCTTCGTAACGATCGGATTGGCCATCGTTTATGGTTTGTTGTTTGTATTTCCAATTGGGGGTGCCGACATGCCTGTGGTGATTTCATTGTTGAACTCTTTTACTGGTGTGGCTGCCGCTTGTGGTGGTTTCCTTTACCAGAATAAGGTAATGTTGATGGGTGGTGTATTGGTAGGTTCTGCTGGTACCATTCTTACCGTTGTGATGTGCAAAGCGATGAATCGTTCGTTGATGAACGTATTGATTGGAATGGCAGGTGGCAATGGCGGTGGAAGCACAACCAGTGCATCAGGTGGAAGCGTAAGAGAAGTGCAAGCAACCGATGTTGCCGTTATGATGAAATATGCGTCTAAAGTGATCATCGTTCCCGGTTACGGTTTGGCAGTGGCTCAGGCCCAGCACGTTTGTCATGAATTGGAGAATTTGTTGGAAGCCGAAGGCGTTGACGTGAAATATGCTATTCACCCAGTTGCGGGACGTATGCCAGGTCATATGAACGTTTTGTTGGCGGAATCGAATGTAGATTATGACAAGTTGATCGAAATGGAACACATCAATCCTGAATTTGCGACAACCGATGTGGTTTTGGTGGTGGGTGCAAACGACGTGGTTAATCCTGCGGCGAAAACCGATCCAACCAGTCCCATTTATGGCATGCCAATTTTGGATGTGGATCAAGCCAAGCAAATCATCGTACTGAAAAGAAGTATGAAAGCCGGTTATGCGGGTATCGAAAACGAACTGTTCTTCCACCCTAAGTGCGGAATGTTGTTTGGTGATGCTAAAGCGAGTTTGCAGAAATTGGTGAACGAGGTTAAAGCTTTGTAATTCAGTTTCTTGAAGATTAATTGACCGACAATTTTTGTCATTAAGATTGCATATTACTAATAAATATTTTACGAATTCTATGAAACACACCCTCCTTACGATTGCCATTTTGATGTTTGGTTTTGGCAACATGCAAGCGCAATCCTATCATATTTATGATGTGAAGCGCAACGATGCCCAGAAATATCAAAGCATCAACCCCGGTTACCTCAATACGGAATCCGATGATGCGGCAGAAGGCGAGGGTTGGAAGCGAATCGATTGGGATACACTAAACAAGGGTTATGCCTTGGTGGATTCGATCCCTTTTCCCTTTCAATTCAATGGCGCCAATAAGAATTCTTTTCGATGTACCAAAAACGGGGTGCTTTCTTTTGATTGGACCGGTTTTCCTAAGGTTGATAAGGCTGTTACCGATGTTACGAGTCCCAATTTGCCCAATCAATCCGTTGTGATTGGTGGGATATTGGCGAAAGGCGAAAATGATCGAATCGTAACAAAAATGTTTGGAACGGCTCCGCATCGACAGTATTGGGTGAAGTTTCATTCGTTTACGGTAGCTGCAGATACATCAGACAAGTACGGCACCTATGGGTATCATGCAGTGGTTTTTAACGAGGGGACCAATCAGATTCATTTGGTTCAGATGGCTTGGGGTTCGGAGTTCGCTTGGTATAAAGATTCGGTACCGGTAAAATTGAAAAATGCAATGGGCTTGCATATTGGCCCATTTGAATCTTATTCGATTTCGGCGCTGGACGATGCCTACAACGGACATCAACTGAAGGACAAAAAGTTCACGAACAATTCGTTTTATACTTTCGCTCCTGGCAAGGTGAAGTCCACCGATGCGTCTTTATCTCAAGGCTTCAACATCCACCGAAACGGCACATTTTACGTGAAGGCAGGTAGCAGTTCTTATT
>CAJBVU010000200.1 GCA_903959115.1 uncultured Bacteroidota bacterium | reverse complement strand
GCAGGTGACAAACCATCGGCAACCGTTTTATAGTCCCCACTCATCACCCAAACCTCTCCCAAATAGGATAGTCGCACCTGCGCGCTGCCCGGCACATGTCCGGCCGGAAACAAAGCAATCTCAACCCCGTTCATAAAAATTGTTTCCCCGTAGGCCAACCCTTGCACCGAAATCCCTTTCCCCAAACGGAGTTTCAACATCTCAACGCCGCTCGATTCACATAAGTAATGGGCCATCCCTGGCCTCGCGTGATCACTGTGAGCATGCGTAACAATGGCCTTGGAAACCTTTCGCAATGGATCTATGTACACATCCGCCTGCGGACAGTAATAACCCAATTCTGTGAAAACAACCAAGGACATTCGTTCAAATTTCAGACATTCCGCTGAATATCCCTTAGTCCGTCCATCGCATTACCTTGAAAACCTTATCAGGATGGCTTTTTTAATAAAGAGCATTCATTGTTTGGTTAAATAGTGCCTATGGGCGTAGCAAATAATTATCTTTGTAAAAATATGGCGCTGCTGCATAAGACATCCTATTTTCACCGATGGGTGGTTTTTCTTCTGGATATGTGTATCTGCACTTTTTCAGTAGCCCTTTCAACCGTATTGTTTTTTTACCATCAGCCTTCGAATATTATCATTCATCAGTTCGTAATTCACGGGAAGCTTGTCTTTTTGATATCCTTGTGTATGCATTTGCTTCTCAGGCCACACATGGGTATTGTGAGGCAAACGGCATTGTATGATTTGGTTAAAATTTTGGTGGTGCGGTTTTTGGCGTTGCTGTTGGGGTTTGTTGTTGTTTTTGAATTGCACCAAAGAGGACAGCTAGAGTATTTATATTCTATTTTAGTGGTAGATTTCCTGCTGAGTTCTCTACTGCTTATTTCTTTACGCTTGGTGGTGAAATGGATTTTTGGATTATTGAATCAAAATGGCTTGGATCAATCATCGATTTTAATTTATGGAGTGGGTGAATCTGGCAGCCTCACCTACAATGCGGTGCATTCTACTTACAGGGTCCTGGCATTTATCGACGATGATAAAAACAAACATGGAAAACGATTTCAAGGCAAGCAAATCATATCACTAGAAAAAGCGCAAGAAGATTTTATTGATACGGGTAAAATCTCTTCAATTATTCTTGCAATACATGGCATATCACCTACAAGAAAAAAACAAATAGCAGAACTTTGCTTAGCACAGGGGATTAAGTTGCAGTTGATTCCAAAGTTGGAGGAGATGTTAAACTCTGGGATCTCAGCAATCAACCTACGCGCTTTGAATGTGCAAGAATTGTTAGGTAGAGATGCAATACAATTGGATCAAAAGAATGTGAATGCGGCCCTGTTTGGAAAAACCATTTTGATTACCGGCGCTGCGGGGAGCATTGGTTCTGAAATTGGCAGGCAGGTATTGAATTTTTGGCCGGCCAAGGTATTGTATTTGGACCAGGCAGAAACGCCCTTGTTTCATTTGGAAAGGGAGCTGTCTGGCATTACGGCGTTTAAGGGAATTGCCAAGGAATTCTTGGTGGCGGATATTTGTCAGGTATCGGTGATGCGCGGGGTATTTGCATCCCAGCAGATCGATGTGGTGTTTCATGCGGCGGCCTACAAGCACGTGCCCTTGATGGAGGGAAATCCCTTGCAGGCTTTGGTGGTAAACACTTGGGGTTCGGCCCAATTGGCAGAATTGGCCTTGGAATTTGGGGTGCAGAAATTTGTGCAGGTGAGTACAGACAAAGCGGTGAATCCCACCAATGTAATGGGCGCGAGTAAGAGGGCAGCGGAGAGATATATCCAATCGTTGAGTAACCTGGGCAAAACGCAGTTTATTACCACGCGGTTTGGGAATGTATTGGGCAGCAATGGCTCTGTGATTCCTTTGTTTGAAGAACAAATCAAAAATGGGGGACCCTTAACGGTCACTCACCCTGATATCACGCGCTATTTTATGACCATTCCCGAAGCCTGTTCTTTGGTGTTGGAGGCTGGTGCGCTGGGTAAGGGAGGAGAAATTTATGTGTTCGACATGGGTTCTCCTGTGAAAATCCGCGATTTGGCGGAGAATATGATTCGTTTGGTGGGTCTGAGGCCGTATTTGGACATCAATATTGTTTATTCTGGGTTGAGACCGGGTGAAAAACTCTATGAAGAGTTGCTGGGTGACTCGGAAACCACCATTCCTACTACGCATCCCAAAATTATGATTGCCAAGGTATCCGAATCAAACGTTTCCTTTTTTCAAGAAGAATGGCGTAATTTGTGGGAACTAATACAGGTGGGGTCGCCTCACGCTACCCTGGTATCTTGGTTAAAAAATATGGTTCCAGAATATATCAGCGAAAATTCCCCCTTTGAATCCATGGATCCAATCAAAACGGGGAACAATGGCAATTTTTCTATTGTCGCTGAACCATTGGTGTTGTCGGCCTACGTAAACAGCCATACCAAGCGCTGGTTTGACCTTGCATTCACTGTTCTGGTGGTGCCGGCTGCCTTATTTTTACTCATTCCAATTTGCTTGGTATATCCATTGTTTTCCGGATGGAAGATCATTTTTCGTCATTACCGGGTGGGCAAGGACGGTCGCCGTTTTTACTTATATAAAATCCGCAGTTTAAAAAAGAACCACAACAACCCACGGGCTGGGATGGTGAAAGGAGATGGCACGGTTATACCTATCATTGGTCATTTTTTGCGGCAAACGCGCATTGATGAACTTCCTCAGATTTGGAATATTATCAAGGGCGACATGAGTTGGGTTGGGCCACGTCCGGAGCAGGTAGATTTTGTAAAGGAATGCATACAAAAATATCCGGCCTATGATGCCCGTCATGCCGTGCGTCCCGGAATTACTGGTCTAGCACAGATCCACAATCCCAATGCTACCATTGACGACCACCAGGAAAAGCT
>CAJBVU010000199.1 GCA_903959115.1 uncultured Bacteroidota bacterium | reverse complement strand
TCGTTCAAAACGGATATCCAGATCGACACCACCCAACTGCGATTCAAGGCAATGCCCAAGCAGTTGTGCAAGGGAATGAAAACGCTTACACTATCTGATATTGGAGCTACTCCAACCGGTGGATTGTGGTCGCACAGTCAAGGCAATGGAAATAGTATCACGCTCGACAAATTCAGTAAGTATCCTAGCAGTTTTTGGCTGACCTATATCTACGAGAATGCCTCCACAAAATGTTTGTACATAAGAAGCGATTCATTCGGGGTAACGGATACTGTGAAAACAAACTTGGGCAGCGTGAACGGCATTTGCAAGGAGACAAAGTTGTGGGATGCGCCGAGTGCTTTCAAATCGACAGGCCCAGGGATTTGGTACAACAATGGATCAGGGTTGGCTATTGATAGCACTGGTAAAATCAGTCCCCGAAAATCTTCAGCGGGCACTTACACAGTAAATAAATACTTTAAGAATACGGCGGGTTGCGATTATCAGAGCGAAGGGCAGATCACGATTGCTCCGGCAGTGCTGAACTTGAGCGGAATGATGAGTCAAACTGTTGGCAAACCGCCATTGAAGGTAAACTTCCAGGGGCAAAACAGCATCGCGGGCACCACCAAGTACAAATGGATTTTTGGGGACACCAAACAATCACCCAAGGACACGGCTTGGGGTGCGTTGGTGAGCTATACTTACAACGATACCGGCAGATATAATCCACGGATGATTGGCGTAGTGGGTGGCTGCCGAGATACCATCACACTGAACACCATTACGGTGGGATTGTTGGGTGTGAAATCACTCGGAGAAAATTTGACAATCCAACTTTACCCCAATCCAACTGGAACGGGCAACGAGGTGGTGCTGAGTATTGAAGGAAATAACAAATCGCGAAATATCATCGTTTACAACTCTGTGGGCAGTAAAGTGTCCTCGCATCGCATCGAAAAAGGGGGAAATCGGATTGTCTTGAAAGCATCAACCTCCGGAATCTACTTGATTGAGATAGAAGGCGCCGGAAATCAAATCAAGTGGGTGGTGGAATGATTAAATAATCAGCAACATCGACTTAGCGTCTAATACAGAATCTTTTAATTCCAATATATGAATCGCACCTACAACACCACCCTCTGTATGATTGTCTTGATCATGGCGTGCAGTTGTAGGCAAGCAATTGCCCAAACCAACAAAACATGGCAATTGGGCAGAACCTTACAAATTACCTTTTCGGATAGTGTTAATTACCAAATTCAATCCAATCCACTGAATGATGTGGGGTTATATAGGTTTTTCTCGAGACCTAACGGCAGCATTTGCATGCCATACACATCTGATGGTTCTTCTACGAGTTCCTCTTATGTCATGGACAGCAGTTACAAACTCCTTCAACCTCAGCCTTTTCTACTTGGCAGTGATTATAGTTATTATGTTTGTCTTTTTCCCACAGGATTCGATTCATTTACCGCGTATTCTCATTTTAATTATCAAAAAGATTATAACTGCAGTAATTTTCAAAAAATACAAATGGGTGGTAATTCTAATATTAACGTTTGTGATTTTGACGGAAAATACGGACTCTATTCAAAGAATTTCATTTTTCGAAACAACAAGCCGGAAATGATAGAAGATGTAAAACGGATATTGCCTCTTCCTAAAAATGTATACCCACCTAATATTCGAAGATATAGGAACTTTGAATATGGAGGCGTTCGGGTTCAGCCCATTCAAAATCGAATATTGGGATTTTATTCTTACAAGATAGGACGGAATTTTACTCAATTGATGGATTCATTTTTATGGAATCCTGATTTTTTATTACCACCACAATATAAAGATACCGCTATTTTCAAAACCTCTTATGTTACCTCAGTTAATGCCTATAGTAATGACATATCACCAGGGTGCCATCAATATGTTTGTAGGTTGCAGATCAGTAGCAATCTGAAAGCCAAGTGGGAAGCCAAAACATACTTTGCTGAATATATTGTTGTACTTAATTTAAACCAGTTACAATTCAGCGACACACCAGAATTGATTTTGGTCGATCAGGGAGAAATTTCTATGATTCCGGGTGATATTATTGGCCAAGCTCCAATAGGAAAACACTCCAGATCGTATGGCTTTTCACCCGATGGGCAAACGCTGTACGTTGCACTAACCCACCAAAAATCAAATTTAACTAACAACTTTTCTTCTCTTGAATCGTACAAAAAAGTTAGCGGTAAATGGCAGAGATATGATAGTTTAATCAGTTTTTATTCGATGGGATTTTGTAACAACCCTTATGGTGGCCTCACCGGTTATGCCTATGAC
>CAJBVU010000198.1 GCA_903959115.1 uncultured Bacteroidota bacterium | reverse complement strand
TTAACACAGATTTAACTGCATTTTAGTGAGTTGGCGATTCTACCGAATGAATCACTCTGCGAATTATTCTACCGTAACGGATTTCGCCAAATTTCTCGGCTGATCCACGTTGCAACCGCGCATCACCGCAATATGGTAACTCAACAATTGCAATGGAACGGTATTGATCAAAGGACTCAAGGGCTCAATGGTTTCGGGCACTTCGATCACGTGATCCACAATGTTATCCAAATCCCGGTTCCCTTCGCTCACCAGCGCAATCACCTTACCTTTCCTCGCCTTCACCTCTTGGATGTTGCTCACCACCTTTTCGTAATGCTCCGAATTGGTGGCAATCACCACCACGGGCATT
Source organism: uncultured Bacteroidota bacterium (assembly GCA_903959115.1). Classification (GTDB taxonomy): domain Bacteria; phylum Bacteroidota; class Bacteroidia; order NS11-12g; family UBA955; genus UBA955. The sequence goes on along the minus strand of CAJBVU010000198.1, from coordinate 4,503 downwards.
TCCTCATCGATGAGGGCAATTGGGCCGTGTTTCATCTCGGCCGCAGGGTATCCTTCGGCGTGGATATAGCTGATCTCTTTGAGTTTCAAAGCCCCTTCCAAGGCTACCGGGAAGTTGTATCCCCTGCCTAAATACAAGAAATTGCGGGCGTCTTTGTATTGCGCCGCCAGTTCAATCATCTGATCGTTGAGCAACAAGGCTTTTTCAATTTTCTCTGGAATACCTTCCAATTCTTCCAAGAAGGATTTGATGGCCACCAAATTCATGGTACCCCGCAATTTGGCCATACCTACGGCCATCAAGGCCAAAACGGTCACCTGGGCCGTAAATGCCTTGGTGCTGGCCACCCCTATTTCGGGTCCGGCATGGGTATATGCGCCGGCATCGCTCAAACGGGGAATGCTGGAACCCACCACATTGCAAACACCAAACACGCTGGCTCCTTTGCGCTTGGCCAAATCCATGGCTGCCAAGGAATCGGCAGTTTCTCCACTCTGTGAAATGGCAACAACCAAATCATCTGCATATAACACGGGGTTGCGGTACCTAAACTCAGAAGCGTATTCCACTTCCACCGGTACCCGCGCCAAATCTTCAAACAAATACTCCGCCACCAAACCCGCATGCCAACTGGTTCCACAACCAATCAAAATCAATCGCTTGATCTCTTTTAAACGCTCCGCATAATCCTCCATGGAACGCATGTGGATTTGGCCGGTATTGGAATCAAAACGACCTCTAAAGCTATCAAAAATGGAACGCGGCTGTTCGTAGATCTCCTTGAGCATAAAGTGAGGGTATCCGCCTTTTTCCAACTGCTCCAAGCTCAATTCCAGTTCCTGTACATAGGGCACCTGAACTACGTTTTCTATGCTTTTTACTATCAATTCATTGTTCTCCACAATGGCAATTTCACCGTCTTTGAGATAAATCACTTTGTTGGTGTATTCCACTATGGGTGTGGCATCGGAGGCAAAGAAAAACTCTCCTCGGTCGTGCCCCAAGCCCACCACCAAAGGACTGCCTTTGCGGGCTGCAATAAGATGCTCTGGGTGGTTTTTGCTCAAAATCACAATGGCATAGGCGCCCACCACTTGCTTCAACGCCGAACGAACGGCATCGGCCAATGGCAAGCCCGTGTTCTCCATCACATTTTCAATCAAATGCGCCAACACTTCAGTGTCGGTATCCGAATGAAATGTATGTCCACGCTGAATCATGCCCTCTTTTAACGTCGCATAGTTCTCAATAATTCCATTGTGAATGATGGCCAAATCGCCACTCTCACTCAAATGAGGGTGAGAATTTTTGTCGTTGGGTTCTCCATGCGTAGCCCAACGCGTATGGCCCATCCCTATGGTTCCCGTAGTATCCTGCCCTAGGGCTTCTTCTTCCAAGTTTGAAACCTTGCCCTGCTTCTTGTAAACGCGCATTTTGCCATCCAACAAAGCCACCCCGGCACTGTCGTATCCGCGATACTCTAGGCGCTTCAGGCCTTTGATGACAATGTCATACGCCTGTTTATTTCCAATATAGGCTACAATTCCACACATGGTTTGGTTACTATTAATTTATAAACTGTTTTGGATTGATTTACAAGCCAAAAACGGATTTCACTGCACCCACGGCGTTGGTCTCTTCCCAAGGGAACAATTTCACGGTTACTTTGAGTTCGTTGGGTTTTCCGGCGTTGAATACTTTATTTACCGTTTTGCATTCACGACCCATATGGCCATAGGCAGCAGTCTCTAGATAAATAGGAGTACGCAATTGGAAACGCTGTTCGATGTTGTATGGACGCAAGCTAAATTCAGGCATAGCCAAAATTTTTGCTGCAATCTCACCGTCTGTCATTGCAACTTTTGCAGTTCCGTAGGTATCCACAAACAATCCTACAGGCTCAGCCACACCAATGGCATAACTTACTTGAACCAATACTTGGTCACAAACACCGGCAGCTACCAAATTCTTGGCAATGTGTCGGGTTGCATAAGCCGCAGAACGGTCTACCTTGCTAGGATCTTTTCCAGAGAACGCTCCGCCACCGTGTGCACCACGTCCGCCATAGGTATCCACAATGATCTTACGACCTGTTAATCCGGTATCTCCGTGAGGTCCACCAATCACAAACTTTCCGGTTGGATTGATGTGATACTTGATGTCGTTGCCAAACAAAGCTTGGATATGCGCTGGCATTTTTGCCTTCACGCGGGGAATCAATAAATGTACCAAATCATCATGGATTTTCTTCAACATCGCATCGTCTTCATCGAAATCGTCGTGCTGGGTAGAAATCACAATGGTATCAATGTTCAAAGGCTTGTGATCGTCTGAATACTGAATGGTCACCTGACTTTTTGCATCAGGACGTAGGTAGCCAATGACATTTCCTTCACGACGCATGGCAGCCAATTCTTCCAAAAGAAGGTGGGCCAACATCAAAGGCAAAGGCATTAAGGTATCTGTTTCATTGTTGGCATAACCAAACATCATCCCTTGGTCGCCCGCACCCTGATCTTCAGGATTTGCGCGCTCTACGCCTTGGTTGATATCGGCACTTTGCTCATGGATGGCACTTAGGATTCCACAGCTATTGGAATCAAACATATATTCACTTTTGGTATAGCCAATTTTCGCAATTACATCACGGGCAATTTTTTGTACGTCCAAGTAGGCGTTTGACTTCACCTCTCCAGCCAAAACTACTTGTCCGGTGGTTACCAAAGTCTCACAAGCTACTTTACTGCTAGGATCGTAAGCCAAAAAATGATCGATTAATGCATCTGAAATCTGGTCAGCTACTTTGTCTGGGTGTCCTTCCGACACGGATTCTGAAGTAAAAAAGTATGGCATAAGTTTAAACCGCAAATATACAAATCAATTGCATTCAATGGATGGCTTTGAGTGGGTGGCCTATAAAGTTAATAAAATACTAGCGTCGAAAGAGCTGACCCACTTGCAATTCGGCCATCACCAGCTTGTGGTCGGACGGCACTTCTTTGATACTTCGGTATTGTAAGGCCCGCATGGGATTGTCGAATAGTATGTAATCTATCCGAAAACTCGGCATAGACCCTTTGTAGGTAGTTTCCAGTCCGCTGCCGGCTTCCACGAAGGCATCGCGCATACCTGAACTCAGCTGCCTGTAGCTATAACTCACGGGGATGTCGTTGAAGTCGCCGCAGATGACTTTAGGAAAATCGCAGACCAGCAAATTCTCTTTGATGATTTTCACTTGTTGTGCTCGGCGTTGGTAGCCCATTCTTAAGCGGGTAATGATGCCTTTGGACCCTTCTATATCAATTTGCTGCTGTTGGGTTTGTTTTTGCATGACCTCAAAATCTTTTTTGGCAAAGCGAAAAGATTGGAGGTGGAGATTATAGATGCGGATGCGGGCATTGCGCAGGAATTTGTATTCGGAGGGGATTTCGACGTCGACCCACATGGCCATATTGCCGGTTTGGGCGCCGAGGGAGATGGGTTGCCATCGTTTGATTTGGTATTTGCTCAGCACAATCATCCCATAGGGACGTCGTTCACTCAGGGTATAGGTTTGGGAGTAATCGTAACCGCCTTCGGCTTTCAGAAATCTGGCCAGTGCTTTGAGTCCGCCGGCTTTGGCATATACTTCTTGCAGGCAAACGACATCGGCGTTTTCTCTTTTGAGCACTTGCAGGAAGGAATCCATGGCTGGCATGTATTCGGTATTTACGATATCTACGGAGGATTCATTTTGATAGAGGCCAAACAACTGGGTATTGTAGGTGATGATTTTGAGATTTTTGGCGTTCAAATCCAGCGCTTCTTTGTCGAGGTGGCTTTCGTCGTCCTTGCTATTGGCGTCCTTGCTATTGGCGTCGTTCCCTTGGCTATCTGTTTTAGCGTCTTTGGCTTTGAGATCATTCCATTGGATGTATAGGCTGGCTTGACCGAGGTTGAGCAAAAGGCAAGAGAGTGCGAACAAACTCCGCCATTTCCATTGGATGAGCCAATAGATGAGTGCGAGCACCATCAGCAGAAAAAGAATGGGGAAAGCTAAACCAAGCAGGGGTAGCCAGGAGTTGGTATCGGGGGAGACGGTGGGTACTAGGCCAGACAACATCAGCAGTATAGCCAATACGATGGTGGCTGGAAATGCGATGATGTTTATCAGTTTCATTGGTCTTGGCTGGCTTTGAAGAGCGTTTCTTTTTCCTTTTGGGTGAGGTTGTTGTATCCTACTTGGGAGATTTTATCCAAGATCTGGTTGACAACTTCTTCGGAGGGATTTGCGGATTTTCTGTTTTTCGAAACTACGTCATTGTGGGTTCTGTTTACCCGCATCGTTGGATTTTTTCTCTCTTTTTGGGTAAATAGGGATGCGATTCTTGCGCCTATGGTGGAAAATGTGTCCATCGTGGGCTGTAAAAAATCGCCTTTTAGGACCCCAAAGGCATAAACGGTTCCCCAAAGTAATCCGCCAATATGCGCGGCATAACCGCCCACGTTGTTATCGCCAAAGAT
>CAJBVU010000197.1 GCA_903959115.1 uncultured Bacteroidota bacterium | reverse complement strand
GCCAACATACCGCCCAATACTTCAGGACCGAACAAGAAACCCACAATGATAGGGGAGATCAATGCAATCGCACCAGGTGCCAACATCTCGCGGATAGAAGCTTTGGTAGAAATTTCAACACACTTTTCGTATTCAGGTTGTGCTTTGTATTCCATGATACCTGGAATTTCGCGGAACTGTCTGCGAACTTCGTTCACCATGTCCATCGCAGCGCGACCCACAGCAGCAATTGCCAAAGAAGAGAAGATGAATGGAATCATACCACCCACAAACAAACCAGCCAATACTGGCGCTTTATAAATATCAATCGCAGTGATACCAGAGATACCCACGAAGGCAGCAAACAATGCCAAAGAAGTCAAGGCAGCAGAAGCAATCGCAAAACCTTTGCCCGTTGCAGCAGTGGTGTTACCAACCGCATCCAAATTGTCTGTACGTCCGCGAACTTCCTCGGGCAACTGACTCATTTCAGCGATACCACCTGCGTTGTCAGCGATCGGACCGAAAGCGTCAATGGCCAACTGCATCGCAGTAGTCGCCATCATACCGGCAGCGGCGATAGATACACCATACAAACCAGCGAAGTAGTAAGAACCCATGATACCACCAGCCAAAACCAAGATTGGCAATACAGTAGATTCCATACCCACACTCAAACCACCGATGATGTTGGTAGCGTGGCCAGTTCCAGACTGACGGATGATCGACATTACAGGGCGTTTGCCCATAGCGGTATAGTATTCAGTGATTATACTCATCAAAGTACCCACGATCAATCCTACGATGATGGCAGCGAAAACACCGTCACGGGTGAAATCTTCACCACGAACAGCATCAAACCAAGACATTTTCTCAGGCAACAAGTTCTGAACTACAAAATAAGAAGCGATACCTGTTAAGGCGATTGAAGACCAGTTACCCAAGTTCAACGCTTTCTGTACGCTATCGGTTTCGTTTTTGATTCTTACAAACCAAGTTCCGATGATAGAGAATATCAATCCCAAGCCAGCGATAACCATTGGCAACAGGATAGGAGAGAAGCCATTGTATTGATCATCTGCATTGATTTCTTGACCCAAAACCATGGTAGCCAAGATGGTAGCGACATAAGAACCGAACAAATCGGCACCCATACCGGCAACGTCACCCACGTTATCACCTACGTTATCGGCGATGGTAGCAGGGTTACGAACATCGTCTTCAGGAATACCTGCTTCAACTTTACCCACCAAATCCGCACCAACGTCGGCCGCTTTGGTATAAATACCACCACCCACACGAGCGAACAAAGCGATACTTTCAGCACCCAAAGAGAAACCAGCCAATACTTCGATGGCGGTTTTCATTTCGTCGCTGTTTACAGTAGTTACGTGAAATACTTGTAAGAAAACGATAAACAAAGAACCCAATCCAATTACAGCCAAACCAGCAACACCCAATCCCATTACGGTTCCACCGTTGAAAGAAACTTTCAAGGCTTGAGCCAAACTGGTACGAGCGGCCTGTGTTGTACGAACGTTGGCTTTGGTTGCGATATTCATTCCGATGTAACCGGCTAAGGCTGACAATACAGCACCGATTACAAAAGAGATTGCGATAATCCAGCTAGAGTGAATGGGATGCTCAGCACTTCCTTTGAAAGTACCTGACCAAGCCAATAAAATGCCAGCAATTACTACGAAGTAGCTTAATACTTTCCATTCCGCTTTCAAAAAAGCCATGGCACCTTTGGCAATGTAGCCTGCCAATCGCTGCATGTTCTCGTCGCCCGCATCTTGCTTGGTAACCCATGCACTTTTGATGGCCATCACGATGAGGCCAACAACGCCCAATAAAGGGACTAGGTAAAGAATACTATTTGTCATGTTATTTTGTATGTATTAATCGAATGAACCGCGAAAATAGGCAATAAATCGTGTAATAACCAATTGTGCTTGGTGTTGGCATTTAATTAATTGGTGGATAACAGAAAATTAATTGTGTGTCAAATTCACCTTTTCAGCAAACGTTTTGCCACCTTGATTGACGTGAATCAATAATAATTGGTCTGATAGGTCGTTGAAATTCAATTGACATTCACCGGCTTCCGAAGTAATGGCAGTGGTGGTTTTCAATAACTGACCTGATAGATTTAATACCAATAATTCACATTTTGAGGAGGCCAACAAGCCGCTAATGGTTAATTGACCAGTGCTTGGATTCGGATAGCAATGGATATTAGCCGCGTTGATTGTGTTGATTTCGGTTGTAATCGTTTGTCCAACGACGCCCATACTCAAGTTTCTGTACGATCCAGCGCCTGTAGTTTCCCATCGAAAAGCCCTCACAGCGTAAGTGTATTTGCCTTGATTATTCCCCAATGGTGTTGATTTGCAATAGTCGAAATAGAAGGTATCCGTAGTTGTGTTTGCGGAAGAAGGACAGTAAGTACTGATTTCTCTCCATTCTTGTTTTGTCTCGTCGATGCGATAAACGGCGTAGCCATCCACTTTTTCTTTTGATGCATTCCATTTAAGCAAGGTCGACCCTTGATTTTCTGCAATCACCAATTTTGTGGGAGGAGCCACTTGCAACATCGTAAGGGTTGGATCGCCCATCAAAGCAATAAAAACGCCATTCCAAGCACCATTGAAGTTCCCGTTGAAATAGTCATTCAGATTGTTTTGGGTGATTTTTGCTCCGTAGCCAATGTTTACGCCCATCGCCATGTGATGTAAATACCATTTTGGAATTCCGCCCCAGCAGCAAGCCAAAGAACCTGAAGCCAAGGAGGCGCGCAACAAATTGTTTTTGCTATCCCAATCGCCAAAAAAGCTACCCGCCATCATCGTAAAGGCATTGTTGAATTTTCCTTTGCTCGTTACAAAATCGGTGGTTGTTCCAATGCCATTACAACTACTGTAACTGCCGGCGCCACATCCATAGCTCCATAGATAGGAACCCTTATTTTGCTCGGTGAAATAATCTACTGCATCAGAAAGGCTGTCGAGTCCAACGAAACAGGGGATGTTCTGGTAACCCGTTGAGGCAAGATTTAACCCGGTGAAGTTATTGTCGATTAGGCCACGGCGGCGGAACGACATATTTCCGAGTCGGAAGTTGTGTACTCGGTTCAAGTATTCTTTTACGAGTAATGTATCGTTTTTTGAAAATTGGTCCATACCGAACATGTCGATTCGACCCACTTCCAATTCCACGGGGTTATCGACCACAGATTGATCGAATTTGCCATCGTT
>CAJBVU010000196.1 GCA_903959115.1 uncultured Bacteroidota bacterium | reverse complement strand
GGGACTCGAACCCGCGACCTCCGCCGTGACAGGGCGGCATTCTAACCAGCTGAACTACCAATCCGTTTCCTAATTTTCTTCTTTGATACTAATGGTTGTTTACCAACTTTCGCGTCTGTGATTCTTAAAAGGACTGCAAAAATAAGGCGAATTTTGCCATTAGGCAAGTATCATTTGCAAAAAATGCCAATGAATTTTTCTCACGACCCGTCAGTACTATATTCGCTGAACGTTTTTTACTCATTTAACACCCTTACTCAAAATCCATTTCAATCAAAATGAACACCTCCATCACGCGGAAATACCTACCCCTTCTCGCCATATTGTTATTCACTGCGTCCCTACTCAAAGCCCAATTCCCCGAGACGCAAGCCTACCATGTGGATCCGGGCGGACATGAGCGCAATCGAAACATAGATGTCCTGCACATGAAATTGGAAGTTTCGTTCGACGCCCCCAAGAAAACCGTCTTCGGCAAAGTCACCCATACGTTTGAACCCCTGCAAAGTGTAATTGATACGATATTCTTCGATGCACCCGGTATCAACATATTAAATGCCTCGATCGATGGCAAAACACTCTCTTTCAAAATCATCCCCACCGGGGTTGTCGTTTATCCCAACCTAAAGTCGGAAACCTACCAACCTATGCACGTGCCAAATCACGGCGCATCTATGCAGCACAAAATCACCTTTGAATATATCGCCAAACCCACCAAAGGCATCTATTTCATTGGATGGAACCTTGGCGAAATCAGCAGTCCAGACGAAATGACCCACCGCCAAATTTGGACCCAAGGGCAGGGCGTCGACAACCGCTATTGGATTCCGATGATTGATGACCGCAGCGACAAGTTCGTTACTGAAACCGTGATCACCTTCGACGCGAAATACCAAGTATTATCCAATGGAACGTTGCTGTCGAAAACAAGTAATGCCGTGGGAAAAGCTCCAAACGCAGACAAAAAGAGCAAAAATCAAATGGTGGCACCCCTCGCCATGAAGCCAAACCCGGCGGAGAGCAACACAGTTACTTGGCATTACAAATTGAACAATCCCCACGCGGGATACCTATTAATGCTAGCCATCTGCGATTATGGCGTGAAGAAATCCGTAAGTCCGGCCGGCACACCAATGCAATTTTGGCATTACCCCGAACACCCAGAGAGAATTGAACCCACCGCGCGGTACAGCGAACAAATCATCGACTTCCTGTCGAACGAAACCGGCATCAAATACCCTTGGATCACCTATTCGCAGGTAATGATTCAGGATTTCATGTTTGGCGCGATGGAAAACACGTCGGCCACCACTTTTGGCGACTTTTTCTGGGTCGATAAGCGCAGTTTTCAGGAACGAAACTATATCACAGTGAACGCGCACGAGGCCACCCATCAGTGGTTTGGCGATTATATCACCGGCCGTCATGATGGCGAGCAGTGGCTACAAGAGAGTTTTGCCACGTTTTACCCTGGCTTGTTTCTCGGCAGCATTTATGGCAACGACGAACAGTCTTGGTATTTCAGGGAACAAATGCGGGGCGCGATTGCAGCGGGGAAGGCGAATTCATTGCCGGTACGACATAGTGCGGCGGGTTCTTCTAGGCATTACCCTAAAGGAGCTAGTGTATTGTATATGTTGCAGCACGTTCTCGGCGAAGAAAACTATCGCAAAAGCATAAACTTGTATTTGTCGCGCCATGGCCTGCAAACGGTAGAGACTTGGGACTTGCAAAAGGCTATCATCGACGCTACAGGCATCAACATGGATTGGTTTTTTGACCAGTGGATTCATCGCGGGGGCGAACCCATTTATGCGGTGAATTGGAATGTGCACGCAAACTTGGGCGACAACAATTCCGCCAATGTGAATGATTTATTCCCCCAGGGCCAATACGATATTGAAATCAATGTCAAACAAACCCAAAATCAGGACATCGTAGTTGGACTTTTTCGTATGCCGGTTGACATTGAATTTCTCTATTTCGATGGCAGTAGTGAAAAGCGCACCGTTTGGGTGGATAAATCACAACACTCCTTCCATTTCAAAACCCAAAAAGCGCCTATGACTGTGGTATTTGATGCAGGCAGTCGGATTTTGAAAACCCTTGAAATGCAAAAAAGCCCTGCCGAATGGCTCTTTCAAATGGAACATGGTAGCAGTATGTTGGACCGCTACGATGCTTTGGTGGCTTTGCGCGGAATCGTTGCCATTCATAGCGGAACAGCCGCACATACTGGCCTAGGCGGATCTTCTGATCAGACAAGAACTAACGGATTGATCGACTTCAAAACAGTTCTAGAACAGGCATGGAATCGAGAAAAATTCCGCGAATTGCAGGTCGAAATTGCTACGCAGTGGTTGAGCTTACCTGGCGTATTTGCTACAACATCCAATGTAAAATCAAACCAGGGCGAAGTGGCATCTGGCACATCAGAAAATACTGCAAACCAAAATGCCATCGTATTGCAAAAATTGGCAAATAGCAGACATTCTTCGGTAAGGAAATTGTTGTTCGAACGCTTGCCATTGGAGCCAACTTTTGAAGAACTTTTCTTGAACGGGTTGAAGGATTCCAGCTATACTAACATCGAATTGGTGGTAAATCGCCTCTGGAATATGCCACAGATGTCAACTGCTCAGGTTGGGGCACCGGGATCAACGGAAATAGTGGCGTCAGCACAATTTCAACCCGCCTTCATCAGTCACCGCGACATCCTCGAAGCAATCAAAGACGAAAACGGATATCTCCACAACCTAAAAGTGAAGTATTTTGAACTTGCTTACACCGATGCACTAGAACAACAGAAAAAACAAGAAGTATCTCTTCACGGACAGAGAACCGAGAATGAGCCCCAAATTTTCTTAAACAGCCTGATCTCCATGACCGGACCCTATTACGAATTCAGAACCCGAACCAATGCGATGGCCGCGATGAAACGCCTCAATGTTTTGACGCCAGAACTTACACAAAACCTTTTTGATGCAATTCTTGGTTTTAACACGCGTTTGGCCTCTCCCGCCATCGATTTACTCCAATATTTCAAACAACAAAGCCATTACAAAGCACTTATAATCAAAGAAATACAAGAACTACCCAATCACCCATTCCTAGGCCGAACCTATACCGCAGAAGAGCAAAAACGACTTTTTTCGATTGCACAGTAATGTCGGCACAGCATCAAATCGGCGTTATTTTTACGTATTTCCTTTGATGTTTGCCTTTAAATTCATTATTTAGCATCTTAAACTCAATCTGTTTCCCCGAAACCTCACTAATGAACATCAAAAGATTCCGAATGCGCACAAAATATAGCTCCCTCTTTACCCTCGTTTTGGTTGCCATTGCATTTTATGCAACCGGTTGCAAACCCAAGTACGAAGAAGCCGACAAATTGTTCAAGCAAGGCTATTATCGTCAGTCGGCCATCATTTTTGAAGAGTTTTCGAAATCTACCAAGGACAAAAAGCTCAAATCTGAAGCTATTTTCTTTGCGGCCGAGGCCTACCGCCTTTCGGATGAGTATGACAAAGCACTTCGTTTGTATGATAAAGTCCTAAAAACAGACCCAAAAAACACCAAAGCTCTTTTGATGCGTGCCAATCTCCTCAAAAAAGTGGAGAAATATCGTGAAGCCTTGGATGCATATGACGTTTACCTGGCTGAAGTGCCAGGCGACACGCTAGCAGATGTCCGTAAGCAAGGTTGTGAATTGGCATTGCAATGGACAGAAGATAGTTCTCAATTTGAGGTGGAAAAATTCAAACCCGCCAACTCAAAAGCCAACGACTGGGCGCCAATGATTGCCGGCAAAAAAGATGATGTCTTGTTTTTTGTATCGGATCGTGAAGGTGGAAACAGCAAACGACTCTACGAAGGAACCATGGAAACATGGACAGACATTTGGAGCGTTGAAAAGACGGGCAAAAAAGGAAAAGAAAAGTGGGGGCCAGCTATTTACAAAGACAAAACCGATAAAATTAGCACCAAAGCCAACGATGGTCCTATGACCTTTGATAGCCGTTTCAGCACTATGTATGTCACTCAGTGCGGTCACCGCGAAAAAGGCAAATCAGAAAAATGTGCCATCTACGAACTCAAAAAAGTAGGTCCAGAATGGATTATGGGTGAGCCATTAGAATTCTGTAAAGAAGATACCGCGCATACTTACGGTCACCCCGCGTTGAGCCCCGATGGAAAAACATTGTACTTCTCGTCCAACCGCGACGGTGGTTTGGGAGGCTTTGATATTTGGGCAGTAACCTATAGCAAACGCTCTAAATCTTGGGGAAATCCTATCAATTTAGGGCCCGACATCAACACCCGCGGAAATGAATACTATCCTTACTTTAACCAGCACGACAATAAACTGTATTGGTCGTCTGACGGATGGGCAACCTTGGGTGGTTTGGATATCAACAACGCAGAACCTACCGACGAAATCGGGGTTTGGAGAGAACGCGAAAACATGCGTGAGCCTATCAACTCAGGGGGCGATGACTTCGGTATCACTTTCTTTGAAGGCAACGCTAATAAAGGATACTTTAGCAGTAACCGTGGCGACAAAAAGAACAACGACGATATCTATTCGTTTGACATCACTCCTATTATTATTACGATTCGCGGCATCATTACCGATTGTAACACCAAGAAGCCATTGGCTGGTGCTACGGTAATATTGACCAATGATCGAGACACCACCAAAATGGTATTGAAGGCCGATGATCAAGGGGTTTACACCGCCAAATTGCGTGAAAAAACCAACTACGAGATCTTTGCAAAGTACCCAGAAAAATATTATTTCGAAGCAGAGCCAGCACAGAAAACCACTTATGGTATCCGTTTAAGTACCGAGTTAGTGCAAGATTTCTGTTTGGAAAACCCATTGGAGAAGGTGATTACACTTCCAATTTTCTACGATTTGGACAAAGCTTTCATTCGTAGCGATGCGGCCCGCGTTTTGGACACTTTCGCCCAAACTGTATTATTGAGATACCCTAAACTAATTACGGAATTGGGTTCTCATACTGACTGTCGTTCTAGCTATGATTACAACGTAAAATTGGCTCAACGTCGTGCCGACAGTGCTCGTACCTACTTGATGAAAACGTGGAAAATCGATTCTTCTCGCATTGTGGCTCGTGGTTATGGTGAAATGCAATTGATCAACGATTGTAAATGTGAAGGAGGCGAAGTTGCAGGTCTTACCCCATACATAGATGGCAGAACCAAAAAGATGGTCATTGAGAAAGATGCTGCTGGTAACGTAGTGAAAAGTTACTATGAGCGCTACAAACCTTCTGAAATCAAGTTCGTAAACGATAAACCTTTCGTAGCTTGTGATGAATTCCAGCATCAGCAAAACCGTAGAACAACGGTTCGTTTCGGATTTGAAGGACAAATTTCTCGTGCAATCGTTAACCAGGATGTGGATATTAATAACACCAACATCGGTAAGCAGGAAAAAGACAGTGCTGAAAAGGCTAAGAAAGCCGCTGATGCCCCTGTTGTTAATGGTTTAGACATTTCTTACGCCGTTCATGCCAAATTGGGCAACAATGCGGGTAAACCAACCATCAGCGCGATGGTATTGGATAAAGACCCAACGGCATTTGCGTTTGACTTTAACGGAAAATTCACTGCGGTTCCTTTGGAAGTAGCTGCACAATGGTACAAAGAGAAGTTGATTATTAAGAAAGACTTCTTGGAAGGCGAAAAGTTGAAAGTCGGTAAAACCAAGTTGCCTAGCAACAAGTTCATGATCAATAAATTGGAGATCAACGGATATGTCATCAATAACATAACATTCCAGATCACCGACAAAGTAGATCAGCCTACATTGGGTAAGAGCTTTTTCAAGGTGTTTAAAGCAGAATCTTATTTGACAGATGCAGAATACATTTTGATTCCGAAGAAGGCACCAAAGAAAGAGCGTCCAGCAAGACCGGCACGTCCTGCGAAGGTGAAGCCAGGTGCTGAAGGTGATGCTGCTGCTCCTGCCGATGGAGACGCTGCCCCTGCGGAAGAGAAGAAAAAGAAGTAAATCAAAAATCTACACCTGTTAGGTTTAGTAACTGGTTTCAGTTATAAAACTGAAAGAAGTTATAAAAAGTAAGGGCGCGATATTCATCGCGCCCTTACTTTTTATATTGTAAAATTTCAACTCCGGAACGATTAAAGAATTGCCTCCCGAACGCGAATCAATTTTTGCATCAGACCTTCAAACTGATTCATTGGCAACATATTGGCTCCATCGCTTTTGGCAACAGAAGGATCAGGATGCGTTTCAATAAACAAGCCATCGCAACCCACGGCAATCGCGGCTTTGGCAATGGTTTCGATCAATTCGGGTTTTCCGCCAGTAACCCCAGAACTTTGATTGGGCTGTTGTAAACTGTGTGTAATATCCATAATTACAGGTGCGCCGAATTGCTGCATCTGAGGAATATTACGAAAATCAACCACCATATCGCCATAGCCGAACATATTTCCACGGTCGGTTAGCATCACAAGGTCATTGCCGCAATCCACACATTTCTGCATGGCGTGTTTCATGGCATCGGGGCCGGCAAACTGGCCTTTCTTGATATTTACCCATTTTCCGGTGCGTGCCGCCGCCGCAAGCAATTCGGTCTGACGGAATAAAAACGCTGGAATCTGCAATACATCGACATACTCCGCCGCCATGGCTGCCTCATGAGATTCATGAATATCTGTCACCGTAGGAATCCCAAAATGCGACCCCACTTCGGCCAAAATCTGCAGTGCTTTCTCATCGCCGATGCCCGTAAACGAGTCCATCCGCGAACGATTTGCCTTGCGGTAACTGCCTTTGAAAATTAGGGGCAACTGCAAGCGCTCACTCACGCCTACCAAATGCTCGGCGATTTCAAAAGCCATATCGCGGCCTTCGATGGCACAAGGTCCCGCCATCACAAAAAAGCGGTTAGAATCAGCAAACTGTAACTTGGAAATCGCAGGGTTCATACTGCAAAGATATTCTTTTGCGTTGGGACGAACTCAATAACTATAAAAGCTAAAGCTCTGGTTGCTGCCGTTGCGGTCTTTACCCACGATTTCGATACGACCCCGAGCCGCTTCCATCGCCGCAATCAAATCTTCGGGTTCCGCATATGATTTCCCGTTGAATTTAACCACCACGAAGCCTTCACCGAGACCCATCTGTGCGATGGTCTTCCCACGCTGAATATTTATCAATCTGATGCCGGATGTCAGACCCAATTTCACCTTATCCGTCTCCCCAAGCGGCTGAAAATCCGCGCCCAGCAACTTACTATTCACCGCGCCTTTCATCAACAACGCTTGATTCTCGGTTTTGCCAATCAGCACCAGTTTTACCGTCAACGTTTTACCCGCCCGCAACACCGTAAGATCCAAATCCTGTCCGGGACGTTTGTAAGCCAAATGCTCATCAAACATCGGTTTGCCATCCACAAAAACGCCACCCATGTGGGTGATCACATCGCCAATTTGCAAGCCAGACTTGGCCGCAGGTCCATCCTCCAACAAATCCACCACCTTCACCGCATCGGTCCCGAGGTTATAGCGCTTCATCTCTTCGGAGGTCATCTCGCCGACCGTCATCCCCGAAAAGGCACGCAACACCACCCCATTGTCCATCAAATCGGCGACAACTTTCATAACGATATTGGCTGGAATGGCGAAACCATAGCCTGAATAACTGCCGGTATTGCTTTGAATGGCGGTATTGATGCCCACCAACTCGCCGCGAAGATTCACCAGCGCACCCCCTGAATTACCTGGGTTGATGGCCGCATCGGTCTGAATAAAACTCTCTATGGGGAACTGATTCTTTACGATATTGATGTTTCGGCCTTTGGCACTCACGATGCCGGCTGTCACGGTACTTGTTAGATTGAAGGGATTGCCCACGGCAAGAACCCACTCACCCACTTTCACCAAATCCGAATTGGCAAAGGCCACCGCGGGCAGATTAACAGCTTCGATTTTCAATACCGCCAAATCCGAACTGGGATCGGTGCCCACCACACGGGCGGTATATTCCGTTTTGGGCTTATTTAACACAACGGTGATTTTATCCGCCCCTTGAATCACATGGTTATTGGTGACGATGTAACCGTCTTTGCTCACTATCACACCCGAACCGGTGCTGGCCGCCTGACCGCGAGAACCGAAGGGATCGAAATCCCAAAACAAGCCACTCAAAGGACTATCGTATTGAACCGTACTCACTGTTTTAATGAAAACCACCGAGGGTGTTGCAGAGGCAGAAGCTTGCTCAAAACCCGAGGGCATTTCGCCATTCGCAGATATCGCCCGCACTCCAGAACGATCCATCGACACATCACTGGCGATTTGCAGACCATGAGACGCGCGATTTAACATATTGGAATTGTAGAGCCAGGCGCCGGTGTAACCAAAAATCAACGACAAAAAAAGCAGGGCGGAGCCCAATAAGAGTGATTGTTTGATGGTGAATTTCATAGGGCTGAAAAGTAATCAAAAATGTTGCCAAATATGAAGCAACAAATGCTCTCCCTTACATTCCTGGGAACAATCCACGCTGCAAAGCCGGATCTGACTTCCAAGGTCCTGGCATCATCATCAAAATAATCAACAACGCTGCCAACAAAAACCATTTGGTATTGGGCTTTGCCGACTTCGCCGAACGATGTGCTATCGTAATCAAAACCACCGCAATCACCATCATCAACGAGTGTTCCACAGCAAAAAATCGGATCGCTGCGTTTTTCATCGCCTCACCCATACCTAAATTCTTAATCTGCTTAAGGCCCCAATCTCCACCAAACCATTGAATCAATCCAATCAAAAGCATCACATGAGAGGAAATCATCATGATCAGGGTTTCTTTTCCATTTTTGCCTTTAAAGGCGTTTATCAACGATAAAACCAAGGTGATTACAATCACCCAACGCAACAAATTGTGCATGTGAACCAAACCAGTATACATAGTGTTATTTTTGAACGAATATAAATAAAAAGTTGCTCCGTTGCATGTTGAGTCCACCAAAATCCTTTACCCTGATTTAACTTCCCATTCCATTTGATAGATTAACTTCGATACACTTTTCCTATGTCAAATAGAATATTAGCCCTACTCAGTTTCGTTATCCTCATTGCATCTTCAGCAAATGCTCAGAGATATTGCAACCCCACACGTTTTTCAGCCTCTCCCTGTCCGCCTGCACCCCATTATTCAAGTCTAGATAACTGGAGCGCCTTGCCATCAAAAAAAGACCCCTCCGATGATTGTCCGCGGGGCTTAAATAACAACCAAGAAAATGCTCAGGCCGACGTATTTTTTATCCATCCTACCACATTCTCCGAAAAGCCAAAAACAAAATTCATTTGGAATCACGATTTGCGCGATGCTACGCTCAATAAAGTAGTTGATGAAAGTCCAATGCGATTCCAGGCCTCCGCTTTCAACGCCGCCGGAAAAATCTACGCTCCCAGATACCGTCAGGCCCATTATTCAGTATTTCTCACCCCACACAAGGACGATAAACGAGCGGCATTGGACACGGCCTACAGCGATGTGGAACAGGCTTTTTTGTATTACCTAATGCACTGGAACCACGGCAGACCCATCATCATTGCATCGCACAGCCAAGGGACCATCCACGCCGCACGCCTCATCAAAGAATACATATTGGGAACCCCGCTACAGCAACAATTGGTGGCCACCTATTTAATTGGGATGCCAGTACCAAAAGATTCATTACCCGGTCTTCCGCCATGTGCCAATGATTCTGCCACAGGGTGCTTTGTAAGTTGGAGTACTTACCAGCGAGGGTTTGTACCTCCCTATTACCCGTTGGCATTGGAACGCGCCGTTTGTGTGAACCCAATCAGCTGGGAGCTCAACGAAGAATACGTCGACAAATCACAGCAAGCCGGTGCCGTTTTAAAGCCTTTTTCAAATACCCTGCCCCAAATTTGCGATGCCCAAGTTCACGGAGGCATATTATGGATTAACAAGCCAAAATTTCCGGGTAGCAGATTCTATACCGACCCCAATTATCACATTGGCGACATCAATTTATTTTATTTGGACGTGAGGAAGAATGCCATTAAACGAGTAAATACGTTTATGAACCAACCTCATTGATTATTTTTGTAACACCCCTTTCCCATGAATTTGAAAAAAGTTGCTACTATCACCGGCATTAGCCTCGGGACAATCATCGCCCTGCTTTTTGTACTTCCGTTTTTGTTTAAAAGCAAAATTGTAAACGCCGTAAAAGAAGCCGCCAATAATAACCTCAATGCGAAAGTGAGTTTCAACGACAATGTATCTGTTAGCCTACTCCGCAATTTCCCTAACCTTAGCCTCGGTATAGACAATGTGAAAGTGGTAGGCGTAGACTCCTTTGCCCAAGATACATTAATCGATGCAAAAAGCATTCGACTGGTCCTCGACCTAGCTTCCGTTTGGAAAGGCGAAACCGTTGTGATCAGAAAAATTGCTATCAACGATGCGAGAGCACAAGTGATCTTTTTGAAGAGCGGCGCTGCCAACTTCGACATCTCAAAACCCGATACAACCGCCGGAACAACACCCCAAGACAGTGGATCCGCTCCCCTTGCCATCAAAATAAACGATTTGTCTATCCAAAACACGCGATTGCATTACGTGGACCATTCCATGGACTTTGAAATCACAACTAACGGCCTCAACTGGCATGCCAATGGCGATTTTGCCGATGAAGTTTTTACGCTGAAAAATGAGTTATTCATCGACCAACTTACGATGTCGTATGGCGGAATTACGATGCTGAGCAAAGCCAAAATTGATGCGAACACCAACATCGATATGGATTTGAAAAAGATGCGTTTTGGATTTGCCGATAACGAATTCAAAATCAATGCATTGCCTCTTCAAGCGAAGGGCTGGGTAGAATTGCGCGAGAAAGACATGGATATGGACATCGATGTGCGCACGTCGAATAGCGATTTCAAGTCATTCCTGAGCGTTGTTCCTGGCTGCTATACAGAAAATTTCGCCGACGTGAACGCATCGGGCAGTTTGAAACTCGTGTTCCTGATGAAAGGCATCATGGACGATGTGAGAATGCCATCAACACACGCAGAGATTAATATTGACAAGGCAGGTTTCCAGTACCCCGGCATGCCCGCCAAGGCAAGCAATATCTATCTTAACTTCTTGATGGACAACACCGATGGCAACCCAGACAATACGCATCTAGTAATTGCGCCTTTGAAAGCTGTTTTAGGTGGCGATCCGATTTCTGTTGAACTCGACATAAAAACTCCAATTAGTAACCCGTATGCGAAGGGGAAAATCGATCTTGACATTCATTTGGATGAATGGAAAAAACTGATACCATTGGAGTCGGGAACGGATATTTCGGGCGAGGTAAAAGCCCATTTCGCGTTCGACGGACATTATAGCGCCCTTGCAAAAGAAGACATCGCGAAAGAGCAACTCAACGACCTTAAAGCGAGTGGAGACATCGCCTTGAATCAAATCAAATACAGCGCCGCCGGCACACTCCCCCTTTCGATCAAATCGCTAGCGATGAGCGTAAGTCCTAGCGATTTTGCTGTGTTGGGCGAGGAAATTCAATACGGAAAATCGGCAATGAGCCTCAATGGAAAACTCCAGAATATGTTGGGTTATTACCTCAACAATGAAACTCTAAAAGGGCAGTTGGTGATCAACAGTAAAAGCATCGATTTAAATGAATGGATGTCTGCGATGTCTACAGGCGAAGCACCCGCAGCGAACGAAGGCGAAAAATCTGATGGCAAAGTCGCTGAGGGCACAACTGCCGCGGCAAATAGCGCCTCCAATACAGCGGCCAGCGAATCGCCCCGCATTCCAGACAACTTGGATTTGATGTTCAACATGAACGCTGGACGGTTAATTTACGAAGACTACGACCTGCAGCAAGCCACAGCAAAAGCCGAAATCAAAGACGGCATCCTCAATGTAAATCCGTTGGCCGCATCCATTTTTGGTGCGCGTGTTGAAATCGCTTCGTTGTCGTACACCAACCCCATCGGAGGAAAACCCACTGTGAAAGGGGGATTCAATATTTTAAATGTGAACCCAGCCAATTTGGCCACCACCCTATCGCTGGTGAAAGAATACGCACCCATTGTGGGCAGAATCCAAGGTTTGGCGAACATCGAAACGCAAATGGCCATGCAGTTGAAGCCCAATATGGACATGGATTTGGCCACACTCACCGCCGGAGGATTGTTCAATTTGTTTAGCGGCAATTTGGATATCCCCACGTGGATGGGAGAAACTGCCAAACAATTGCAATGGGGCGCTGGTGATAAAATGTCGTTGAAGCCCACCAAAGCGGGATTTTTGATAGAAAACGGACAGTTCAAACTGAAGGATTCCATTGGCGTGAACCTTCCCAAAGAATGTCAAATGAAATTAGGCGGCTTTGTAGACCTAAACAAGCAATTGCACTTGGGAGGAACCTTGGTGGCCAAAGGCAGAAAGTTGCCATTCACGATTACTGGCGACATGAAAAACCCCAAACTCACTGTGGGTTGGAAAGGCGCACTCAAAGAAGCCGCGGCACCGGTGATCAATCAATTGAAAGACAAAGCGTTTGATGCTCTCAACAAACAGGTGGCCGAAATAATGAAAGAAGCCAAAGAAAAAGCAGACCTACTGAGATCAAACGGCCAAGAAACGGCTGAGAAAATGCGCACTGAAGCCAAAGAATTGGCAGTAAAACAGCGGTCTGAAACCGACAAAGCCTATACCATGGCCATGGAGAAAGCGAAAAAAGAAGCGGATGCCCTTGTGGCGGCGGCAAAAGACCCAATCCAAAAGAAATTGACCAAAGTAGCCGCCGAAAAACTGCTGAAAGAAGCCGATAAAAAAGCCAACGCCGCCAAAGGCGAAGGTTATAAATTGGCAGATCAAACCGAGGCCAAAGGCAACCAAAAAGCGGATCAATGGGAAACTTCCTTGAACGACAAAGCAGACCAAGTTGAACTAGCGGCCAAAAATCGAACCGATGAAATGATCAAACAAGCGAAGGCAAAGGCCGACGCCGCCACAAAGTAATAACAACTAAAGACACAAACATCGGTGATTGCAGGTTTGGTATTGGCAGGAGGTGAAAGTCGCAGGATGGGGCACGACAAATCGTTGATATCCATCCATGGGAAGCCGGCTTTTTTGCATGCGTCGGAACTCCTGAATAACTTTTGCGAAACGGTGTTTGTATCGTGCCGTGAAAATCAAGATCTAATGTCACATCTGGCCGAGCAACCCACGTGGCTTAAGGAGGTTTTTGACAATAAAGAATACTCTGATAAAGGTCCGCTCACCGGGTTGCTGAGTTGCATGGCGCATATGGGCATTAACCATCTGGAAACGTTGCCTGCGGAAACACCGTTTGATGGTCTATTGGTTCTAGGCTGCGATTATCGGAACATGACCCAAGAAACATTGGAGAATGTGGTTGCAGTTGGACAAATGCAATCGCGGATCTGTTGTTATCAAAACCACATCACGCATTTTCTAGAGCCGTTGGTGGCGTATTACCCCATTTCTGATTTAATGCATTTAAAGGATTTCGCTGTTGAGAATTCCTCGTTGCAGCAGTTTGTGCAAGCCCACAATCCTTGTATCTTGCCAACTGATTCACAGCGCATTTTGACATTGAGGAGCTTCGACCAATGAGCGATAAATTTAGCATATCCCCCACAGAAATAAAACGTTTGGATGGATCCAAAGCGCGGACACAACCCGATTTCGTGGTGGTTGAAGAGCCCCTGGAAATCAAGCTCATCATTGGTCAACTGTCCGCACAGGATTCACAAGCCGTAACGCAAGAGGAAAAAGCACTGTCGATTACCATGCGTACCCCCGGAAACGATGTCAACCTCGCCGTGGGATTCCTTTTCTCAGAGGGCATCATCAAAAATCGACAAGAATTGGAGCACATCACCCAAGGGAACGACCCCAACGGAAATGTGATTATTGCAAAACTACAGCCCTCTGTATCGGTGGATTTGGTAAAATTGGAAAGGCATTTTTATACCACGTCGAGCTGCGGGGTCTGCGGAAAAACATCCATGGAAGCCGTAGAACAGCAGTGCAACATCGAATTGCCCAAAACCCAATGGAAAATTGAGCCGCGTATTCTCTATACCCTGCCCAGTATTTTGCGGGCCCAGCAATCGAACTTTGACCAAACGGGCGGAATTCACGGCTGTGGACTCTTTGATCTGGGCGGAAATCTGATCCACACCTCTGAAGACGTAGGAAGGCACAACGCACTCGACAAACTCATTGGTCATTTCGTGCTATCGTCCCCGGAAGCCGCGGATCAAATCCCTTTGTGCAATCACATCCTTTTGCTGAGTGGCAGGATTTCCTTTGAACTAGTCCAAAAAGCGGCCATGGCGGGTATCCGATTCATCGCTGCGGTGGGAGCACCATCGAGCCTTGCAATAGACCTTGCCGATGAAATGGGGATCACCCTCATTGGATTTTTACGCGGCGAACGATGTAATATTTATACGCACAATCAGAGGGTGGAAATATGAAAATTCGCATCAAAGACAACCACATCCGATTCCGAATTCAAGAAAACGAGCTTGCAAAACTGTTGAACGGCGAATCCTTGGAAAATCATCTCCCCTTCCCCACGCAAACCCTAACCTTTGTTTTGAAAATTGGTAATCAAACGCAATCAGAAGCCCATTTTACCGATCAAAAGTACCTCATCGCATTGGCCCAAAACACCCGCGAAATATGGATGGAAACGCCCAAATATCGCATCGCTTTTTCATCGGACCAACTCTCAACCAACGCCCTAAAAATAGAGGTAGAATTGGATTTGATGCGAGATAAATAGCCACCACCCTCCAACCCATTGCACACTTTCATGCCTCGTTGAAAAGGATTTGATGCGTTCACCAAAAGAATTTGGTATTTTTGAGTTTACGAGTTCAACATGGACAATCATAAACACACCAAAAACACCTCTCACGATACGCCAACCACACACGTGCATGCCGAAAATCCGGAGGAACTGCTCAAATTACGACTCCATAAACCGAGCACATCGGCGGCGGGAATTACCGGTGTTAAAGTGGCCGTCCAACACGTGCTCAAAGAGATGAATGTCGCCCGAGGTGCCAAAGCCCTCTTTGCACTCAACCAAAAAGGCGGATTCGATTGCCCCAGTTGCGCTTGGCCTGATCCCGACGATGAACGATCTCCCATTGGTGAATACTGTGAAAACGGAGCCAAAGCCGTGGCCGATGAAGCCACAACAAAACGTTTAACAGCCTCGTTTTTTGCAAAAAATAGCGTCGCCGATCTTTCGCTTCTCAACGACTACGAAATCGGAAAAAAGGGACGGATCGCAGAACCCGTTTACCTCGCAGCAGGTGCATCGCACTACACTCCTATCAGCTGGGACGATGCCTTTGGCAAAATTGCCACCCACCTAAATAAACTCAAATCGCCCGATGAGGCGGTGTTTTATACGAGCGGACGTACATCGAACGAAGCCGCGTTTTTATACCAATTGTTTGCCCGCGAATACGGCACCAACAACCTCCCCGATTGCTCCAACATGTGTCACGAATCAAGCGGTGTGGCCCTCAACGAAAGCGTGGGCATCGGAAAAGGTTCGGTGAAACTAGAAGATTTTTACAAGGCCGAAGCCATCCTGATCATCGGTCAGAACCCCGGCACCAACCACCCCCGCATGCTCAGCGCGTTGCAAAAAGCCAAGGAGTGCGGCGCCACCATCATTTCAATTAACCCCTTGCCTGAAACCGGACTGATCGCCTTCTCTGATCCGCAATCGGTGAAAGGCGCGTTGGGTATCAAAGCCCGACTCACGGATATTTTCTTGCAGGTGAAGCTCAACGGCGACATGGCGCTGATACAGGCCATCGAAAAGTTATTACTCGCTGAAGAAGAAAAAGCCCCAGGAACCGTCCTCGACCAAAATTTCATTGCCAATAGCACCCAAGGTTTTGATCCTTGGAAGCAAAATATCGAGGCGCAATCGCTGGAGGATTTGATAGAACAAACCGGTCTTAGACGCTGGCAAATCGATGAAACCGTTGCGGCGCTCAAAGACAAAACCAAGATCATTGCTTGTTGGGCGATGGGTCTCACACAGCATAAAAATGCCGTTGATACGATCAAAGAGGTCGTGAATTTGTTGCTCATCAAAGGCAGCATCGCCAAGGAAGGCGCAGGTACTTGTCCGGTCCGCGGCCACTCCAACGTGCAAGGCGATCGCACCATGGGGATCTACGAAAAACCGCCACAGGCATTCTTGGATCGCATCGAAAAAGCGTTTGGTTTTCACCCGCCACAGGCCCACGGCTACGATGTGGTGGATTGTATCCAGGCGATGCACAAAGGCGATGCAAAAGTGTTCTTCGCGATGGGTGGTAACTTCCTATCTGCCAGCCCCGATACCGATTTCACGGCCCAAGCGCTGCAACATTGCGACCTCACCGTGCAGGTTTCTACCAAGTTGAACCGCAGCCATTTGGTGACAGGCAAAGAAGCGATTATTCTCCCTTGTTTTGGTCGATCCGATTCTGATATCATCAACGGCGAACACCAGTTTATCACCTGTGAAAATTCGATGGGTGTGGTGCAGATGTCGAAAGGAAAACTCAAACCCGTTTCCGGCGATTTGCGCAGCGAACCCCAAATTGTGATTGGGTTGGCCAAGGCCACCTTGGGCAGTAAGAGCGTGATTCCTTGGGATAAATACGCAATCCATTACGACCACATTCGCGATGCGATTGAGGCCAGCATCCCTGGATTTGATAATTACAATGAGCGTGCACGCGAAATGGGTGGATTCTATTTGCCTAACTCGGCCCGCGATGGCAAGTGGAATACAATGACGGGCAAGGCCAATTTCAACGTGGCAACACCTGTCCCAGTTTCAGTGGCCGACGATGAATTGATGATGATGACGATCCGAAGTCATGACCAATTCAATACCACCATTTACGGCCTAAACGATCGATATCGCGGGGTGGAGAATGAACGTCGTGTGATTTTCATGAACCCGAAGGACATCAAAAAACTAGGTTTTGAAGCCGGCGAACTGGTGGATTTATACAATTTCTACGGCGGGGTTGAGCGCATTGCACGCAAATTCATCATCATCAGCTTTAACATTCCGTTGGGTTGCGCGGCAACGTATTTCCCGGAGGCCAACATTTTGGTTCCGATTGATTCTGTGGCCGATAGGAGCAACACACCTACCAGCAAGATGGTGATTTTGAAATTGCGCAAGCACGGGAAGTAACCATTTTATTGGTTATTTTACCCTAAATCGAGCGGATTTAACCAATATATTGGTTAAAATGCAAGCACTGTTTTGATGAATCAAAATCCCTTCAACACCTCTACAGTGCGTTGAATCATTTCCGGAGTGACATCCAAATGGGTCACCAAACGGATATGTGTGGGCGACATCGCAGATACCCGAATGTTGTGCGATAGCAACTTCGCCACCACTTCTTGGGCTGACTGCGGTCCAGCAACCTCAAAAATCACAATATTGGTTTCAACAGGGAAGATTTCTCCCACCCATGAACACTGTTTCAACGCATCGGCCAACTGCTTCGCATGGGCATGATCCTCGGCCAAACGATTGATGTTGTGCTGCATCGCATAGAGTCCGGCCGCCGCCAAATACCCAGCCTGACGCATCCCGCCACCCATCACTTTGCGCACCCTGCGTGCCTGTTTGATAAAAGCCGCATCGCCCAAAAGCACACTGCCCACCGGCGCACCGAGACCCTTGCTCAGACACAACGATATGCTGTGAAACAATTTGCCATACGCCTTGGGATCCTCTTGTTTCGCCACGATGGCGTTCATCAAACGGGC
>CAJBVU010000195.1 GCA_903959115.1 uncultured Bacteroidota bacterium | reverse complement strand
GGGGATTGAATTCCGGTCGACCCCAAAATTCGAATGGTTTCCGGGGCCGCACAACGGTTGTCGCCCAATACCGCCCAGCCGAAGGCTGGGCGGTATTGGGGAAATTTTCCCTCCTCCCAACAAATTCACCCCTGCCCCAAAATAGTATTTGGCCCCGGAAACCTGGTTCCAATAAGACAAACTCCTCAAATCAAAATGCATCCAATCAACCCCAACAAAACACAGTTCTGTTCGGTATTGCCAATGCCGACCAAACAACCCAAATCGACCCCAATAGTTATAAAAACGGTATGCTCGCCGCCATTTCCATCACACATCGAAAACCCTTTACACCCCTCAAAATAACATTCGAAACGCTTTGCTATCAATCAAATAGCCCACTCTACCACCAACCATCCACCACCGCTACCGAAATTGCCAATTATGTGCTGTCAGGCCAAGGTTATGGCGCCAACTGCCTCATCGAATATTCCTTCAAATTCAAAACCCACTCAGCAAAAAAATCAATTGCCGGAACCACAAAATCAAACGCCGCAACCCCTAAATCGAATACCACAATCCACAAAGCCCACAACCACAAAGTGCAAACCGCATTTCGGGCCGAATTCCTACACAAAAACAACAGCCAATTCCCAAATCAACCCCGTATTTTTGTATCGCTATGTTGGAAATAACCCTGCCCAAACTCTCCGTAAATATCAATAAAATTGCTACCCTCCGAAATGCTCGTGGTGGCAACAACCCCGATGTCGTTCAAATGGCATTGCTTTGCGAAAAATTTGGTGCACAGGGAATTACGGTGCATCCAAGGCCGGATGAACGACATATACGCTACGCCGATGTAGTCCAACTATCAGAAAGCGTAACCACCGAATTCAACATCGAAGGTTACCCTAGCGAGGACTTCCTTCAACTCATCGAAACCGTAAAACCCCACCAAGTTACTTTGGTCCCAGATCCGCCGGATGCCATTACCTCCAATGCGGGATGGAATACCATCACCCACGAAACCGAGCTTTCGCTAATTATACAACGTATCAAAAAAACTGGGGCCCGCGTCTCAATTTTCCTCGACCCCAACCCTGAACTTATCCCGTCGGCAAAACGCACAGGAACCGATAGAATTGAACTCTATACCGAAGCCTACGCCAAAGCCTATGAGGCCAATTCTAACAACGCAGAATCAGCCCTTGAGCCCTACCGACAAACAGCTCAAGCTGCAGTGGATACTGGGCTTGGAGTCAATGCCGGCCACGACCTCGACCTACACAATCTCAATTATTTATCCCGGAATCTTCCCGGTTTGCAAGAAGTTTCCATCGGTCACGCCCTCATCTGCGATGCCCTGATGCTCGGACTGCAAAACACCATTCAATTGTATCTGAGGGAATTGCATAAACGATAATATCGTAATTGGACCCCGGTCCAATGGTGACAATAGCCCTGTGAAAAAGCCAAGAACGACACACCATGAAATCCTTAAAACATCAAATCCTGCTAGCGATTTGCGTCGTAGCCTATTGTGGCGATTCCATCAGCGATGGTTTCAATGTAATTCCAGAGGAATTGCACTTTACGGAACCAAACCGACAACACACGTTCAGAGATAAAGGAACCGCCGACAACCCAATTGGAACCAATGTCATAAATCATCCGCAATCTGGATTAAACAAAGCCGCGGCCCAATGGGGATTCCTTGGCCATAAAACCATCAATCAACATGCGGTTTTTGCGCTTCCACAACCCCTGTTCGGATTCTACAAAAAGCATATCCAATTTATTACAGACCATGCGGTGGACCCCGACCAACGCCGTTATACCGATACCGCCGAGGCATGTCGACATTATATAGATTTAGACCATTACGAGAAGGCACTGCCCATCGATACCTTGCCCAAGTACTGGACCCCGGCGGTGGAAAAATTCACAGCCGATACCCTCTTTGAATATGGCATCGTTCCGTATCATGTGCAGATGATGTTATACCGACTCACCAAGGCATTCCAAGAGAAAAACCTGGCCGCCATCCTTCGGCTGTCGGCCGACATCGGCCACTACGTGGCCGATGCACATGTCCCCTTGCACACCACTGAAAACTACGACGGCCAACTCACCCATCAGCACGGAATCCATGCCCTATGGGAAACCCGCATCCCGGAAATTAGCCTCTCCAATTACTTGCTCCTCACCGAAAGCGGTCATTTCCTAGAACAACCCGCAGATTCCATCTGGAACAGCGTTTCGCAATCGCATGCCCTGCTACCAACCGTCCTGCAAACAGAAAAATCGTTATCACAAAAATGGCCCCAAACCAAGAAATACGAACTCAGCACCGACCTACACGGCAAAACCAAAAAACAGATACATCCAAAATTTGTAAAATCCTACGAGGCCCAACTCGATCACATGGTGGAAATCCGAATGAAACAAGCCATCGTAGCTGTTGCCAGTTACTGGTACACCGCCTGGATACTCGCCGGTCAGCCCAACCTCGATGAAATTTCAAATCAAACCTTAAACCAAGATCCAACAAGTCCAAAGCCAGGAAAATCTGAACCAGTTATTTCAACTTCAATACTACCATCTCGATGCGACGGTTTAAAGCACGATTAGCCTCCGTATCATTCGGCGCCGCAGGCTGTGAAGATCCATAACCCTTAAATTTCAATCTAGAAGCCGGTACACCCGCCGCAATCAAATAGGTCACTACCGACTTGGCTCGCGACTCGGACAATCGAACATTATAATCCACTGCACCCTGATTGTCTGTGTGCCCACTAATCTCAATCACCATCCCCACATTCGTCTTCATCAAATCTACAACAATCGCTAACTCCTCCTTGCTCTCCGATTTTAAATCAAACTTATCCGTATCAAAGAAAATATTATTCAAAACAAATACCTGCTTCGCATCAATCGGCGTCAACTGAGCACCCACCTTAAAAGG
Organism: uncultured Bacteroidota bacterium; assembly: GCA_903959115.1. GTDB lineage: Bacteria > Bacteroidota > Bacteroidia > NS11-12g > UBA955 > UBA955. The sequence goes on along the minus strand of CAJBVU010000195.1, from coordinate 2,185 downwards.
ATGATCTAAGTCCGAGGCCAACGGCTGAAAATTCAAGCTCCGAGGCATATAACCCAACGCAGTAGCAAACAACGCATAATTACCTCCCGCCTGCAAAGGAATAAAAAAGTCCGATACACTGTCGGTAAATACCACCTTGCCCGAACTCAACTCCACCACGCGAACCCTACCCTTCAAAGGCAAACCCGTCTTGGCATCCGTCAACAATCCAGATACATAAGTTACCGCCTTTGGCATAAACTTCTCCGGAACCAAGAATTGATAAATATCCAACCGGCCCAATCCACCCGGACGATCACTGGCAAAATAGCCATTCTTACCACCCGCATCGATATATAATCCAAATTCATCTTGGGGCGTGTTTAATCCAGAACCCAAATTTTCCGGGTTCGACCATAATCCATCAATACCCAATCGCGACATAAAAATATCAGAACCGCCATATCCAGGGTGACCCAAACTGCTGAAATACAATGTCGCACCGTCGTAATGCAAAAAAGGTGCATCATCGTCTTCCCTGGTATTAATTGACGGACCCATGTTTTTTGGAATACTCCATTTCCCGTGATGCAAAAAGCTGATCCAAAGATCTTTTCCTCCAAAACCACCAGCCCTACTGCTAGAAAATATCAAGGTATGCCCGTCGCCACTGATAGCAGGCTGACAATCCCAAGCAGCACCATTGATCGGACTTCCCAAATTAGAACCACGCTTCCAACCCTTGCCATCCAAATCACTGACGTACAAATCACAACTACCCAATCCGCCGGGTTGATTACAGCGGGTATAATACAAAGCAGAACCATCGGCCTTCACGCTCAATGTCCCCTCATTTTCCGGCGTATTGATGTCGCCAGGCGCCGAATAAGCCTTGCCCCACACCGAATCTTTGAGGTCGCTCATGAAAAAATCCTCTTGTAACACCGCATTCCCTGTGCCACCCAAACGACGGGTGAATACAAAACGATTCCCCGAAAACGGCATACCCGGCCAATATTCATCCACTGGGGTATTGATAGCCGGACCCATGTTTTTGATTTTTAAATTTTCGGCAATATTGACATCGCTCATGGCAGTTTGAACACTAGCTTTCAATCGAGCCGCCTTTTCCTTCAACCGCACCGAAGCCCCGTGTTTGGCAGGGACAAATGATGTCATCATGGGAACGCTATCAAACTTCGATAAAATTGCACTTGCCTCTTTTAAACGTTTATTTCGATATAAATACTCCCCGTAATAGAAGTACATGGGCTGAAACTGCGGTGCCACTTTCAAACACTGCTGATAGGATTTACTCGCATTTTGCGTATCGCGCATAGCCTCATAAACCGAAGCCTGAAGTGAATAGGCATCAGCATAGGAAGGGTCAATCTTAATGGCTTTTTTTGTCAGACCCAAAGCATCCGGAAATTCCGCCAGATTAAAAGCGGTAAATGCCGCATCTAACTGCTTTTTCGCTTTCGGATTCTGCGCAGCCAAGGGTGCAAAAAACAGGAATGCAACAAGGATCAATGAAAGGGTCTGATAAAACCCAGAATTAAATATTGAATAGGATTGAATCCTAGCGAAAGGGATTTTAAATCCGCCCCTACAAACCGCCCGGAATGTACATTTCAAACCCATAATTTCATCCCTTAAACGGCCTATTTCCATTTCAACGTTTTGATTAAATGCAACACATCGGCCTCTACAAATTGATACACCGGCGCGATGCTATCCGACTCAGTATGATTGTTAAAATACAAAGCTCCACGCAAAAAATGAGAGGCGCTATCGGTGACATAAAAGTTAAAATTAGTAGCTGTATTCCCTTGAATACTAAACACTAAACCTTTCGCAAATGGATTCAAAAACTGGGTTGGCCGCTCCTCTATATCATCCGCTTTTTGGATATGCTTATTCACCAACTTCCGTGTATCATACATCAAACTATCAAAAAGATTCCACTCATTGAACTTGTAGTAAGTGAGATGCAGTGTGACATCTAAATTGGGGAACTGCAAATTATACCATCCCGGTGTATGTACCCCGCCTTGATTGGTGTCGGGCACTAGTTGTGAATACGAGGGAATTTCAAAACTCATTGGTAGGTCGCTGGGAGATGCAAGGCCGTATGATTTTGCCGGGAGCGACATCTTAGGATAGGCTTTTGGTTTGGGGACGTAGTCCGTGTTGCCGCCGCCGC
>CAJBVU010000194.1 GCA_903959115.1 uncultured Bacteroidota bacterium | reverse complement strand
GGCATCGGATACAAAGACTTGGTCAACTTTTACAGAACCAAAGTAAAAAAGAATAAAAATGTGAAGTTGAAAATGCTCCACTTCTTTATCAATACGGGCATTTACGACACCGCTTACTATTGGAACGAATTGCACAAGTGTTTAAAGGTGTATTGCGAACTCAAGCAGGAATGCCCTGATCTTGACACCCTGAATATTGGCGGTGGATTCCCAATCAAAAACTCACTTACATTTGATTACGATTACGAATACATGGCCACGGAAATCGTGAGTCAAATCAAGCAAGTGTGCACTGAAAATAACATCCCTGAACCAAACATCTTCACAGAATTTGGTTCATTCACCGTGGGAGAAGCCGGAGGAAACATATATTCAGTTCTAGATCAAAAATCACAAAATGATCGTGAAAAATGGAATATGATCGATTCGAGCTTTATGACTACCCTTCCTGACGCTTGGGCAATCAACAAGAAATTCATTATGCTTCCGATAAACCGTTGGAATGAGGAGCAAGAACGCGTATTGCTCGGTGGAATCACATGCGATAGCGATGATTACTATAACTCTGAGCAGCACGTAAACGCGATTTATCTTCCGAAATACGATCCAACAGATCCATTATACTTAGGATTCTTCAACACGGGCGCATACCAGGAAAGCATTGGAGGCTATGGGGGAATTCAACACTGTCTTACACCAGCGCCAAAACACGTGATAATCGATCGCGATGAAAACGGCGACCATCACTTCCGTTTGTTCTCTAAAGAGCAGAGTTACAAGAGCATGCTAAAAACATTGGGATACATGTAATTCAACGCCGCGCATTGATGCCGCACTCACCTGTTACATTTTTAGCCGCAATCAAATTACGCCCAGTTACTAAAAGGGAATTTTACAAGAAAATTTCATAAAGTTTACATTTTCTGAATCAGTAATCACGAACAAAATCGTGAACTTTGTGTTATTATTATAAAATAGCATATGTCAGATTCACATCATAACAGAAATCCAACTGGAGAGGCGAAATGCCCCTTTAACCATGGACAAGGCCCTAAAGTAGCAGGCGCCGGAACAAGCAACCAAGATTGGTGGCCAAACCAATTGAATTTAAACGCTTTACGTCAACACTCTACCCTATCAAGCCCCTTGGGCGATGACTTCAATTATGCCGAGGAATTCAACAGTTTAGACCTCAACGCACTTAAGCAAGATATTACCGAAGTAATGACAACCTCTCAGGACTGGTGGCCTGCAGATTACGGTCATTACGGACCTTTTTTCATCCGTATGGCTTGGCATAGCGCTGGAACCTATCGTACGTCAGACGGTCGCGGTGGAGCAGGTGCTGGAATGCAACGATTTGCGCCATTAAATAGCTGGCCAGACAATACCAATTTAGACAAGGCTCGCTTGTTGCTTTGGCCCATCAAACAGAAATACGGTCAAAAAATTTCTTGGGCCGATTTGATGATATTGGCAGGAAATGTCGCCCTTGATTCCATGGGATTCAAAACCTTTGGTTTCGCTGGCGGTCGCGCCGATGTTTGGGAAGCCGAAGAAGTGTATTGGGGTTCAGAGCGCAAATGGCTCGAAGACAAGCGCTACGTAGGTGACCGCGAATTGGAAAACCCATTGGCTGCAGTTCAAATGGGATTGATTTACGTAAACCCAGAAGGCCCTAACGGCAACCCCGACCCTATCGCTTCAGCAAAAGACATTCGCGAAACCTTCGCTAGAATGGCAATGGACGATATCGAAACGGTGGCTTTGATTGCTGGCGGACATACATTTGGCAAAACACATGGTGCCGCTGACCCTAGCAAATACGTTGGACCAGAACCTGCCGGAGCCGATATAGCGATGCAAGGTATGGGATGGAAAAACACTTTTGGAACTGGAAATGCCGGCGACACCATCACCAGCGGTTTGGAAGGTGCATGGACAACAACCCCAACCCAATGGAGCAACAATTACTTTGAGAACTTATTTGGCTATGAATGGGAACTCGCAAAAAGTCCAGCAGGAGCGCAACAATGGAAGCCCAAAGGCAATGCGGGTGAAGGCTTAGTGCCCGATGCGCACGATGCGTCAAAAAAACACGCTCCATTTATGCTAACAACTGATTTGGCTTTGCGTTTAGATCCATCGTATGAGAAAATTTCTCGTCGTTTCTTGGAAAATCCAGAAGAATTTGCCGATGCTTTTGCTCGTGCTTGGTTCAAATTAACACATCGCGACATGGGACCAAGAGACCGTTATTTGGGATCAGATGTTCCAGCGGAAGTATTGATTTGGCAAGACCCTATTACAAAACCTACATATACAGCACTAGATTCTGCCGATATCACTTCTTTGAAGAATTCAATTGAGGCATCGGGCTTAACCGTATCTCAATTGGTTTCAACGGCTTGGGCTTCTGCCTCTACTTTCCGTGGCTCAGACAAGCGCGGTGGTGCAAATGGCGCTCGTGTTCGTTTGGCTCCACAGAAATATTGGAAAGCAAACAATCCAAGTCAGTTGGGTCACGTAATCGACACCCTAGAAAATATTCAAAAAGCCTTCAACAACAGCCAATCCAATGGCAAAGGCGTTTCACTAGCCGATACTATCGTTTTGGGTGGATGCGTTGGCGTTGAAATGGCTGCCAAAAATGCAGGTCATACCGTTGCCGTTCCCTTTACCCCAGGTAGAGGCGATGCAAGCGAAAAAGAAACCGATGTCGCTTCATTCTCTGTATTGGAACCCCATGCGGATGCTTTCAGAAACTACAACAGCAACCACAGATTGGGTGCCTCTGAAGAGTTATTGATCGACAAAGCGCAGTTGCTTAATTTAACTGCTCCAGAAATGGCAGTATTATTGGGTGGAATGCGTGTTTTGAACACCAACTTCGACAATTCTAACCACGGTGTATTCACCAAGCGTCCAGAAGCCCTTACGAACGATTTCTACGTCAACCTAATGGATATCAACACCACTTGGTCGGCAGTTTCTGACAAACAAGACGAATTCGTTGGCAAGCATCGCACAACGGGTGAAACCTTGTGGACAGGAACACGTGTAGATCTTATCATGGGTTCACACTCAGAATTGAGAGCCATCGCGGAAGTTTATGGATACAAATCTGCCGAATCTAAGTTCGTACATGATTTTGTAGCCGCCTGGCACAAGGTGATGAACTTGGATCGATTC
>CAJBVU010000193.1 GCA_903959115.1 uncultured Bacteroidota bacterium | reverse complement strand
AGGCTCGCTCAATACAGCAGCAGCGTATGCAACGGGTTCTCCGATCAAATCGGCGATTTCAAGGCCTGCTCTACGTACGGCCATGAAGATTGTTTTTGCCGCTGAAGTTTCACCTGTGATGATGTGGTAATTGCACTCTACGCGAACACCTACCCGACCTACTGGGTCTTTGATGCCTTCTTCGCCATCGATGCGATACTCTTGAGGAAGTACATGTAGAATTTCCAATCCTGGCGACAATGCCAAGTTTTCCATTTCCACTTCCAATTTGTAGAGTTCGTCCTCGGTGATTTCTACGTCCCACTGTTTACGGCTCAAGGTTCCGCGGTGTTGTAGGCTTTTGATGTGGTGTCCTGCGATACCTACAAATACGGTTTTTACCTGTACTTGACTTTGTTTGATAGCATCTTCTACAGCAGATTGGATTGCGGTCACAGCTTTTGCAACGTTGGCAACCATGCCTCGAGATACGCCACCTTGACTTGGGGCTTTTCCCATGCCGAGAATGTTTAATTTGCCGTTTTCGGCCATTTGACCCACAATTGCGCACACCTTGGTTGTGCCGATGTCGAGTCCTACGATGATATTGTTATTGATAGCCATATGTATTGATTAGGGGTGTTCTATTAATTGGACTTTTTTGGTTCTTTGTGTATGTTTTCTTGGCCGGTGCGCTGACCTACTACCTGATTGAGGTTCGAAATGTCTACACTTTTGTAATGATCCCAGCCGGTGCTCTTGAGGCCTTGATCGTAGAAAAGACGGAGGTTTTCGAACTTTTTGGGCAGGTTTGCGCCATTGCCTACAACAATGCTATGTCTTCCTACACGGGGAATCAAAATCACGTCGTTGTAATTATCTACATACAATTGTTGAAACTGGGCGTTCCACACACTATCGGCCGATATAAATTTGGCTATTTGCATCACATTTCGTGTAATTTCGCCGCTCACAATCTTGCCGCCTTCCATGATTACGGGGATATTTCCATTGGCCACTAGCACATCACAAAATTTGGTGGATGGGGTGTTTGGGATCACTACGCCATTGGTATCTACATAGAAATGTTGGCCTTTGTTGTTTTGGACAAACAGAATGGGTGTACGTTCTTCAACTTTTAGCTTTAAAAGGCCGTCGAGTCCCAAATACACCTCCGCTTTTTTCACTGCGGGGATTTTGTTAAGCTGCCCTTCCAGTTTTCTGATGTTCACCTCATTGGCATTTCTGCCGATGGGGTTTCCGATAAAGGCTTGCACAGAATCGGCGATGATGGTTTTATTCAAGAAAATCGCCTTTCCTTCAGGAAGAATGTTGATTTCCATGGATTGAACGAGGCGGTTTTTGGCGGTATTTGATATGGACGACCAGAATATGGCTACTGCGACGAGCAGGACCAAAAGGGCGGCGACCATCCATTGACGTTTATTGAGTGAGGGCATCTATCTTGAGGTATAAGTTGGCAATGGGTTGAACAATTCGATCGATATCACCTGCTCCCAAAATGAGCAAGATTTGCGGTTTTTCGATTTGGATTTTTTCCAATACACTTTGCGGGTTGACACGCGATTTGTTAGGGTTGGAAATCATATTTATTAGCCAATCGCTAGTTACGCCGGGAATGGGTTTTTCGCGGGCCGGATAAATGTCCATCAACCAAACTTGGTCTAATCGAGATAAACTATCGGCAAATCCTTGGGCGAAATCTTGTGTGCGAGAAAATAAGTGGGGTTGGAAAATGCCTGTGATCTGTTGGTCGGGGTAAAGTGTCCTAACCGATCCAATAATGGCGTTTAACTCTTCCGGGTGATGCGCATAATCGTCGATGATCACATAGTTCTCTGTTTTGTGAACATATTCGAATCTGCGTTTGGCTCCTTTGTAACTGGCGATGCCTTTTTGAAGTGATTCGATGGGGAGGTTCAGAAATCCTTGACAGATCCCAAGTGCAGCTACAGCGTTTTGGACGTTGTGGTGGCCAGGAAGTCCGCATCTAAATGGAGCAATTTCGGTTTGATTGTGGGTGAGTGTAAAGCAAAAATCACCGTGATTAATATGTACGTTTTTGGCTTGATAATTCGCTGATGTATCTAGGCCGTAAGTGTATGTGTTTACGTTTTTGGCAATTGCGATTTTCAAATCTTCTTGAATCATCAAACCGCCATTGGGTTGAATGAGATGGGTGAATTCAACAAATGCTTGCTCAAAGGCTTCCGGTGTGCCATAAATGTCCAAATGATCCGGATCGATTGCAGTAATTACTGCTAAATCTGGGTTGAGGCGGTGAAAGCTGCGGTCGAATTCATCGGCTTCGAGCACAATGATTTCCTTGGCTTCGCTATTTTCGTCGGATTGGTTAATTGAGACGTTATGTTGGTTGCTGTTTCCGCCGGGCTGATAATTTACGCCATCGGTTTTGCGGAGGTAGTTGGTATTGTAATTGGCGCTAATTCCACCCAGGAATGCCGTAAAATTGATATTGCATTCATGAAGAAGGTGGGCGATGAGGGTGGAAGTTGTTGTTTTGCCGTGTGTTCCAGCCACAGCGATGCAATAGCCACCGCGGGCAATCTGACCTAAAACTTCACTTCGTTTGAGAATGATGGCATTTTGATCAATGAGCCAGTTCCATTGTGGGTGATCTTTTGGAATGGCCGGAGTCAGGACGAAAAGCGTATTTTCTATGTCGTTTTGCACTACCATGGGTAGCGCGTCTTTTTGATCGTTGTAATTGATGAGGGCTCCTTCCGCTTGCAAAGCATTCGTTAAGGGCGTCGGCGTTTTGTCGTACCCCATCACTGGCAACCCGATCTGCAAAAAATACCTAGCAATTGCGCTCATTCCGATGCCACCAATTCCCAAGAAATAGGCTTGATTGTAATCGCGTATGTGTTTTGTGGTGGTCATTTAATTTGCGTTTTTAATTAAACTCGCGATGCGATTTGCGATGGTCTCGGTGGCCTGAGGCTTGGCGATTTGCTTCAGTTTTTCTTGCATTTCCGACATTTTTTT
>CAJBVU010000192.1 GCA_903959115.1 uncultured Bacteroidota bacterium | reverse complement strand
TCCAATTACATGTCCTTCGTGGTGCTTTGACGCGCAGGGAGATGGATAGAAACACACGGGTTTGCCTTCTACTTCCGTGCGGTAGACCTCGGATTCATTGAGCAATCTAATGTTCGTGTTTTCTGAAGCATCCAAAAAACCTTTCCAAAGTTTGTTGTCTTTTCCATCGTAGTAGTCATGGTTGCCTGGTAAAACAAGGACTTCGGAAGGGGACTTTTTTAAAATTTCCACCACCGTTTTGATGTCTTTGTTCGTCACCTTTAAATCATCGAACAAATCTCCAGCGACGACCAAAAAGTGCGCGTCTTTCTGTTTTGAGGCATCGACAATATTCTGCAACGCATCAAATCGTTCTTGAATTAACGCCGATTGGGCATTGCTACCTCGGTAATTGTTGAACTTAAGCCCGATGTGATTGTCGGCCGTGTGTATGATTCGCACATTTCCCATGAAAAGGTAAAAATACAACAAAGCAGCACATCCCAAAAACTGCAGGAATGTAATTTTGCTATTTCATGAAAATGCAGCCTGTGATCCTATCAATTTTAAAATTGTTTGCATTAGAAACATTCGTGTCAATCATGTCATAATTGATTTTTTCTACCAGAAAAATCCCCTCTTGACCATTTTTCTTGAAAGGGAATAGCAATTTGTTATTTGGAATATTTAATGTGTTAAACTCTGCGGAACGCATACGATTTTTCAAATTCGATGCCACGGCGTTTTGAATGGGGATTTCAATTTCTTCCCCATTAATTACAAGGGTTACATTGTTGCCAATACCCATTTTGGCTCGTTTGATCTTAATGAGGTCAACATGGCTACTTACAGTGCTCTCATAATCTTCATTAATAAAAATATCCTCAATTTGGTAATAATGGGTCCAGTTTCCAGTAGGGATTTGGTTCTGCGGGACTTGAGACTCTATCTCGAACCACGTTGAGGTGGTCGTAGCTCGGTCGCTGTCATAACTATGGATGTTGTATTTTTCTAAATCATCAGACAGGATTTGTCTGATGGCCTGTCTGCGTTCGTATTTGTCCAAGATTTGGTTGCGATTCGTATTCTCAAACGTCTGTTGATTCGCTGCGCTGACGGTATCTGGAACAGTGCTGTCCTTTTTTGCAGATTCTTTAACTTTTTGGTTTCCATTTCCATTGGATGTCCCTTTTGCAGGTGATGGATCCGTAGCTTCGACCACTGTTTCAGGGGTGAATTCTGACACAACCGCAAATGATAATTGTTTTTGAATCTCGGCTTCGGTAGGATATTTGAGGTAAGGCTCGAGCCCTGTCTTTTGGTAATTGCGATTGAGATATCGCGCAGCAGAATACAGTTCACCCATCAACGAATCGGTTTTCGGGTTGTCCTTATAGACGAGTAATTTGCCATTTTTTACCAGCTTCAATTCGGTCAGAAGTCGATTGATTTTCGCAGTTTGACTGCTGATCGAGATGCTTTTGTGCGATAAGGGTCCCAATAGGAAAAGGAATGTAGTGATAAAAAGGGTGAGGGGAATCAGCACGATGTTTCGGCCTTTGAAAAACACGTTATTCAGCGTGATCCACGTCAGCCAAACCGTAATTGCCAAAACGGCCCATCGCGGTGCGGTAAATCCATAATCTCCGATGCGCGTAAAAATGGCAACATATTGAAGTATCAACAAGGGCAGCAAAGCGACGTAATAGCCTTTGGTATACCATTTCACCCAGCTGTTTTCTTTTTGATGTTGATAGGGATATACGAGCAGCATCGCCAACATGCCGAGCACTGAAAATACCATAATCAGGATGGTGACCCAGCCCTGTGGGAGCGACCATTGAACGATGATTTTCCCCATGTAAGCATATAAAATGAGGAGGTATAAAACCACCAAGGGAATCAAAATGAATTGCACAAAAATGCGCAGGCCCTTGGGTAAGTCGGTTGATGATTCTAGCTCGTTTATGTCGGTTGGAACGCCCGCTGTGAAAATAATGACACTCATCGGCAGGGCCATGATAAACCAGAGGTATGCATAGATTTTTTCACTAAAATCCACATCGAATAATTCTGAGATCGCCAAAATGGCACCGCTGATTCCGGCGTATAAAACACCAGTATAAAGAATTGTTGTAAAGGCCCTAATAAACAGGGATTTGTTGTATTGCCAGAACGCGTTGATTTTGAAATTGCCAATGAAAGGGAGGAAGGCAACAACGAGGTGGGTAAGTAATCCATAGCCAAAGATTTGTATTGCCTGGCTTTCATCAGTTGCAAAATCCATTTGGTTTTTTATGTCCGTTACTATCAGCCACAAAATCCCCAAGCCAAATAGCATTACAAGGCCTTTGGCGTATCCGGGCCAGGTTTTGTTCTCAATAGCGGTATGAATGGCAAAAAATAGACTGATTCCCATGGAGCAGCCAATGATGTAAGGACTTAGGTATTCAAGGCCGTCCCCGTCTTCCGCTGTCACGGCAATCAACAGGAACGCGGCAAGGGCAGCAAAAAGGATGGAAATAGGGTATTTTGTCAGGCTCAAGCGGATTCCTTGAGTGAGTTTTTCTAAAGAGAACAATTTCTTCATGCTGCAATTTATGTCATTCATAAAAAAAATCATCTAACAGCATAGATAATTCACGGGTTTTAACTTTCATGAAGTTCATGAACAATTCTGTCGATGAGGTGTCTCAATGGATTGTGATAATTTCCACGGCGACCTCATTTCTGCGGTTCACTACATCCCAAGGTGCATTGTAGCCCATGTACATGAAACCGCCTTTCCACTGTATGTGATTCTGGGTCAATGTGTCCTCCAACTTTTTACAGTAACGCTTGATCTCATTGTCTGATGAAAATCCACCGTATTTGATCACCGCCAGCGTTTTAGGCGCCTCTTCTATGATTTTAACACTAGGAGAATTGGGTGTGGGGAGCTGTTCCTTTTGATATTGCTTTGGCATTACAAAATACATCGTTGCTGAATCACCCATGTTCATCACCACCGGGGCCGTCATTGCTATCTTTTGATTTCCTTGATTTCCACCAAAAATATACCCTGCGATGGTTCTGAATCCGTTGCTTCCTGAATTCTCGAATGAATTACTGGGTAACGACGTTTGAGCCACTACCATTTTGGGATACTCGCGAATTTCTACATCGCCGAGTGTCTTGACAACTTTATAATCTGGAGTTTCGATATCGCTTCTTTTAAAAGAATAAATGAGCAATGAAACGCCAATGATTGCAGTGATTGTGATAGGTATCCACATGGTTTTTTTCATCGTACAATTTAAGCATTAACAATTGCTATGGAATTATGTTCTTTTCGATTTGTTTTATGAAATAATCACAATATGAGTTTCAATCCCCTTGGTTATTGGGGAAGTAGGCGTTTACTTTTTCATTATTTGATTGAGCCTCTCGTAAAGCAGCGTCAAGTTTCGGTATTCCAGCGAAGGAATGTCGATTACTCTCAATACAGAACCCATTTCTGCATACACAGCATCCACCGTAATGGTTTTGTTCAGTTTTGAGTTTTGCTCTTCCGTGAATTGGATGAGCCGACTAAAATCGAGGCCATTGCCCGTAAGGATATGAATCGCTAGCATTTGAATGTCGGCCGGATTGGTGAGCTG
>CAJBVU010000191.1 GCA_903959115.1 uncultured Bacteroidota bacterium | reverse complement strand
TTTTTTGCATCACGGCATTAAAATTCTCTGGATTCTTTAATAGTGCATTCTCAATTACTTTTATGGCAGAGACTGTGTCTTTTTGCTCTTTAAATGCGATCGACATTAATACGTATGCATTATCGGAAAAATCTGTTTGATTCGTTAATGGCTTCAGTAATTCAATGGATTTATCATATTCCTGTCTTGCCAAATAGTATTTCGCCAACAAAAACGACGCTTCCGGGTAGTCGGATTTAATTCTTATCGCTTGGATTAAATGTTCTTTGGTTTTGTTTGAGTTTGTAGAATCCATTGAAATTAAGGATTCTGCACATTTGTAATGATAGAGTGCTTGATTTGGGTTAAGTGAGATTGCCGCTTCAAAATCTAAGATTGCATCATTATATTTCTTTTCAAAATAGAAGGTGTTTGCCCTTTTGTAGTACAATTCTGCATCATCAGGATTGCTGTTGATTTTCAATGAAATAGCTCGAATTTCTTCCGAAAAAGTTGTATCTGTTTCACTAATAAATCGGCCGGAATTTCGGTTGCTGTTGCAAGAAAAAACAGCGATTAGAACGATTGATAAAACAATCTTCTTCATTTGTGCTCGGGACGGGAATCGAACCCGTACTCTCATTACTGAAAACAGGATTTTAAGTCCTGCGCGTCTACCTATTCCGCCACCCGAGCTAGACTGCAAAGATAGAAAATTACTGCCGATTATTTTGCAATTTCGACAATAGAAAAGTTGATGATTTGCAAAGCTTCCTCAATTTGATCCGCATTTATTGTCAAAGGAGGTGCAAATCGAATGGTATGTGTATGCGTTTGTTTTGCTAGTAACCCATTTGATTTCAAAGCGATACAAACATCATAAGCAGTTTTCCCGTTGCCAAATGGTTCAATATCTATCGCATTTAACAACCCTTTTCCTCTTACTGTCTTTACGATGGGCGAATTGATTTCTTTCAGCCCTTTTCTAAAAAGTTCACCCATTTCTGAAGCATTTTGCGGTAAAGATTCTTCTACCAACACTTCCAAAGCGGCTTTTGCTACGGCACAAGCCAATGGATTTCCACCGAATGTTGATCCATGCTGACCTGGATGAAGTACACCCATGACTTCATTTGATGCTAACACTGCGCTAACAGGAAATACTCCGCCACCCAACGCCTTACCTAGAATTAAAATATCTGGCTTTACCTGAGCGTGATCGCAGCAAAGCATCGCCCCTGTCCTGCCCAATCCAGTTTGTACCTCATCGGCAATCCACAATACATTATATTTTGTACAAAGCCCGCGAACTTGCTTCAAATAATCATCGCTCGGCATTATCACTCCTGCCTCACCTTGTATGGGTTCAACCATAAATGCGGCAACATTTGAATCTTGAAATGCTTGCTCAAGGGCTGGAATATTATCGTATTCTACGATTTCAAAGCCTGGTACAAAAGGTCCAAAGTCGGTATAACTATCCTCATCTTGCGATGTAGAAATAGCGGCGATTGTTCTTCCCCAAAAATTTCCCGATGCAAAAATCACTTTGGCCTGATTTGAAGGAATACCCTTAACCGTATAGCCCCATTTTCTGGCAAGTTTTACTGCCGTCTCTCCTCCTTCTACACCTGTATTCATTGGCAATACGCGATCATACCCAAGTAAGTTTGTGATGTATTGCTCAAAAGGTCCTAATTGGTCGTTATGGAAAGCCCTGCTAGTAAGAGTTAATTTTCTACTTTGAACGTGAAGTGCTTCAATGATTTTGGGGTGGCAATGTCCTTGATTGACGGCTGAATAGGCAGATAAAAAGTCGAAGTATCTTTTATCTTCTACATCCCAAACAAAAATCCCTTCACCCTTGTGCAAAACAACAGGCAACGGATGGTAATTATGTGCACCATATTGATTCTCAAGGGCAATGAATTCAGCACTATTCTTGATGTTCATGTTACGAAGGTAAGTAAGAATACTCATTTGTCTTTGCCCCAAAACAATTGTATATTCGGATGTTTGTGAGGTGCCTATTTTTAATATATCAACAACGCATTATGTCGAATTCAATTAAGATTTTGATTTCGCTATTTTTTGGTATGTTAACATATTCATCAACAAATGCCAAGGCAGTTTCGGTTGAGCTTTCGTATGGAAGAGTCCATTTGAATTTCAGTAGCAGTGATTCGGATATCTATCAAAATAAACCATTTATAGATTCTCTATTTAGAATTGCAGAACTGAACTATCACGAATTGGAGGGTTTGTTGG
>CAJBVU010000190.1 GCA_903959115.1 uncultured Bacteroidota bacterium | reverse complement strand
GCAGTGTGGTGTTCCACCACCTGCGGGCCAGCCGCATTGGGTCTGATTCTGCTTTTTTACGACAGTTATCGCATTTGCCACAATCCTCGCTCTTGCCACCAAAATATTGGGTCCAAAAGGCGGCTCTACAATGATTACTATGGGCGTAATCGTAGAATTTTTGTAGCGCTTCCACGCGTCTCTGATAGAGTTTCATTAGCCCATCAACGTTGATACTTGGGTAGAGACTTCTGCCTTCTGGCAAAATGATTGTGGGCAGGTCGGTTGCGGGGAAGTATCGCAGAACGCCTCTTTTTTCAAGGAAAAGTAGGTCCTTTTTGAGCTGCTCCGCTTCGCTCCGCAGCCTTTTCGCCAGCGATTCTTCGTGGATGATCACGGGGTGATCAAACAAGCCACCCTGACCGCGGAGCAGGATATCGAGGAGGGGCGACATCGCCTTGCTGTTTTCCTTAAAGTCATAGACCTCATCGTAGCTGCCAATCATCTGTACCTTGGCCGGCTGCCAATTTCCTTCAATAAAATGCCACTGTCCCACAACTTCCAAGGCCTTCGCCGCAAAATAAAGGTCTCTTGGTGGTAGCTGTTTTTGCTTGGCAATCCCAAATAAATCAACGGGGAGAGGTTGCAAAGACCCCTCGCCATCGCTGATTTGTAATCCATTTAATATGTTGTGGTAGGCGGCTCTTAAAACGGGCTCGGGAGGATGTTGCTGGGTTAAACCCTTTTGAATATTTTCCCAATCTTGACCGCTATGTAAAAGGATGCAATAACTGGATTGACCATCCCTGCCAGCCCTGCCCGCCTCTTGGTAATAATCTTCTGGGTTTTTAGGCGGCGCCAAATGGATCACCAATCGTACATCGGGCTTATCTACACCCATCCCAAAAGCGTTGGTGCAAACCATCACCCGGATCTTGTTCTGAATCCAATCTTGCTGTCGTTTGCCCCGTTCATTATGCGCCAAACCCGCGTGATAAAAGGTGGTGGAAATGCCTTCATTGTGCAGCCACTGCGCGATGTCCTCTACGGCGTTGCGGGTATTGCCAAAAATCAATGCACTACCTTGCGACTTGGAAATCAATCTCAGTATGACTTGTTGTTTGGCGGTTGTATTAAAAGAGTAGAAAGTTAGATTGGTACGCCTAAAATCACCCATAAAAACAAAGGGGGATTGCATCTGAAGGCCCTGCAGGATATCGTCTTGGATCCATTGTGGCGCACTAGCTGTAAATGCGGCAATTTGAACCGAAGGCAATAGGGTTTTGATCTCAGCAATTCTTTGGTAGGAGGGTCTGAAATCATGTCCCCACATACTGATGCAATGCGCTTCATCGATCACCAACAAGGAAACATTTAAATTAGGCAAATAGCCTTTGAAATTCTGGGTTGTAAAGCGTTCCGGTGATAGGTAAAGGAGTTTGTATGCACCGTTGAGTGCGTTATTTAGGATTTGATTGGTTTCGTCTCTACTGAGGCCTGAATGCAAGGCCGCGGCTGGAATTTCCTTGCTTGTGAGGTTTTCAACTTGGTCCTTCATCAATGCGATGAGGGGAGAAATGACCAGTGTTAGCCCAGGTTTTAGCAATGCGGGCACTTGAAAACAAATGCTTTTTCCGCCGCCGGTGGGGAGCAACGCAAGTACATCATTGCCTTGGTGAATTTGGTAGTCAATATCTTTTTGGCCAGGACGAAAATTGTCGTACCCCCAGTATTTTAACAATATGGATTCGGCGGATTCAACCATTCACTTTAAGCGGGTCAATCGTTTAGGACTTGCTGACGTAGTTTGTCGATGCTGTTATAAATCGCTCTAAAAAATTGATTTCTTGATTTTTCAGCCACCAAACTCAAAGGTGTACTTTTTGAAATCATATTTCTTAGCCAACCTTCATTGGATTCATTGAAATATCGATTGTTGCTTCGCATGAAGTTGAATGAGTTGTACCCGATATAACTTGCTTGATGGGTATCGGATGTTAAGAATACGGTGTTGTTTCCAATCATCAATTCACAGCCGAATAATGAATACTCAACATCGTAGTATTGGTCTTTGATGGGATTATATTTTTTGCCCAACGCGGCTTGTTTTGTTGCCATTGCAAGGATTCCATCTAGATCTTCTAGGATGGCGAGAATGGTTTCTTTCTTTTGAAAAAATCCGGCTTCCCAATAGAATTTGATTTGTTGAATGCTACTTTTTAGCGTATCGTCGTTCCAAATCTCTGTAGTTGGCACTTTAAGAAATACTTCTCTTACTTTAGGGACTTCTTCTAGCCAAGTGGGTGGCAATTGAATTTCTTCTATCGTTTTGCCTTGCAATGCTTCGGCATTTAGGATGCTTTTGTTCCAATACACCATTTTGAAAAGTGCGAGATTGGGGAAGAAGAAATGGTAGAATACGGGCAGGTCTTCTGCGGCATAGATTAGATGATGATTGGGGTATTTCATCATCCAGTTTAGATCGCCGTGGAGCACTTGTAAATATTGACTAAAACTTTCGGCGCTATTGGAAAGTTTGTTGATTCTAAATGCGACCATATTGGAGTTGATTTCCGCTAGGGCCTCTAAAGGGATGTTAAAATGCTTGCAAATGGCGAATGTTTCCGACAAAGTGATATCGGTTTCGCATCTCAATCTTCTGTAGACAGAATCAAGTGAAATCTTAAGTAGTTCGCTCAATTCCTCCGCAAGGCTAATGTGGGTGGGGGTGGAGCGCTTTAGGAGTTCAATGAAATTCGATTGTATGATTTCCATATTTTTGCGATTTTCCGTAAAGGTATAAAAAAACGGTTGCAAAAAATGCAACTTTTTTTATTGATCGCTCAATTTTCTATAACATCTAACTGGCCGTCCTTCATTTGAAGGGTTCGGTTGGCGATGTTGGCAAGTGCCATGTTGTGAGTAACGATAACTAATGTTTGGTTAAAATCGTCGCGCATTTTTTGAAAATACTCATGGATTAGGGCGGCGTTTTGGGTATCGAGATTCCCTGTGGGCTCATCGGCAAGAATTACTTTGGGCTGATTGAATTGGGCTCTGGCGATTGCCACGCGTTGTTGTTCTCCACCCGATAGCTGACCGGGTTTATGGTGTATTCGATGGGAAAGTCCAAAATAATCGAGCAGTTCTTTGCCTCGTTTTTCTGCGGCACTCATTGAAATTCCTGCAATCAAACCTGGCATGATGGCATTTTCAAGGGCGGTAAATTCAGGCAAAAGTTGGTGGAATTGAAATACAAATCCCAGGGAAGTGTTTCTGAAATGGGCGAGTTGTTTTCCTTTCAGCGTTGAAAGGTTTACGCCGTCTATGCTTACATCTCCCTCATCTGCCTTGTCGAGCGTGCCGAGGATTTGAAGTAAAGTGCTTTTGCCTGCGCCACTTTCTCCTATGATGGAAAGGATTTCACCCGCTTCAATGGAAAGGTTAACGCCTTTAACCACATGTAGTGGGCCGTAGTGCTTGTGTAAATTGTTACAGAAAACCATGTTAAAATTGCATGAAAATGCCTTTAATTGGGTCAAAGTTAGTTATTTTCGCAGCGCAATAATCTAGCATTCTCGCAACAACATGAATATCCACGAGTATCAAGCCAAAGAAATTCTTAAAAAGTACGGTGTTGCCGTTCAAGAAGGATTCGTAGCGGAAACAGCCGAACAAGCATCGGAAGCCGCCCAGAAAGTTAAAGAACAATTCCAATCTGATTGGTGTGTGGTGAAAGCCCAAATTCATGCCGGCGGAAGAGGAAAGGGTAAAATCCAAGGAAGCGAACAGCGCGGGGTTCAAGTGGCAAAAAATGCGGGTCAGGCCGGAGAAATTGCTGCCAACATGTTGGGAGGTACTTTGGTTACCATTCAAACAGGTGCTGCAGGTAAATTGGTTAGTAAGGTATTGGTGGCACAGGATGTGTTTTATCCCGGTGCAAACGAGCCTGAGGAGTATTATATGAGTGTTTTGTTGGATCGTGCTACCAAGCAAAATGTGATCATTTACACCACAGAAGGTGGAATGGACATTGAAGAGGTAGCTGAGCAACATCCAGAAAAAATCCACAGAGAATGGATAAATCCAGCTGTAGGTTTGCAGCCTTTCCAAGCGCGTAAAATTGCGTTTAACTTGGGTTTAGAAGGTAAGGCATTCAAAGAAATGGTAACGTTTGTAACTGCTTTGTATAAGGCTTACGATGAGACCGATAGTGCGATGTTCGAGATCAACCCTGTGTTGAAGACTTCAGATGATCGTATCATTGCGGTAGATGCCAAAGTTGATTTGGACGATAACGCTTTATATCGCCATAAAGACTATTTGGAATTGCGAGATTTGGCCGAAGAAGATCCAACCGAAGTTGAAGCGGGTAAATACAATTTGAACTATGTAAAATTGGACGGAAACGTAGGTTGCATGGTGAACGGAGCTGGTTTGGCGATGGCTACCATGGATATTATCAAGTTGAGCGGCGGTGAGCCTGCAAATTTCTTGGATGTAGGTGGTACTGCAAATGCTGAGACGGTTGAGTCTGGATTCAGAATCATCATGAGCGACCCTAATGTAAAAGCGATTTTGATTAATATTTTCGGTGGTATCGTACGTTGTGATCGTGTTGCCAATGGTGTTGTTGAGGCGTATCGCAAAATTGGAGATGTTCAAATCCCAATCATTGTTCGTTTGCAAGGGACCAACGCGGTTGAAGCAAAACGCATCATTGATGAGAGTGGTTTAAAGGTATTTAGTGCTATTACTTTAGCCGAAGCAGCCGCTTTGGTTGAACAGGTGTTAAAGGCCTAGTTTTATAAGAGTTTGATGTTAAAAAGGGAGCCCAAGGGCTCCCTTTTTTTTGCACTGTACAATCTAATCGTCAGTAGGGGTGAAAGTGAATAAGGTGGGCTCGTCTGTTCTACTTGCTGATATAACTTTGATTTCATGAGAATGGCAATTTATGTCTTGTTAATGACTGTTCTTGGTCCCTTGTTTGGGCAGGAAGGCAAACAAAATCAATTCCCCGAAACCCATTATGATCGAGGGATGGAGTTGTACCGTGAAGGGCGCTTTAATGCGGCTGTGGCGCAGTTTAGAAATTACCTGAATTTAGCAGGCAATAGTCCTCAGCGTTCTGAGGCAGAATACTATTATGCCATTTCAAAACTCAAGGCCCAGCACACCGATGGTGTGGCGTCTTTACAGCAGTTTTTGGACCAAAACCCCGGATCTCTCAAGTCCAATGAAGCCAATTTGGCACTGGGGGATTACTACTATTTGAAGCCAAGATATTCCAATGCGTTGAGGTATTATAAGAATGTGGACGA
Organism: uncultured Bacteroidota bacterium; assembly: GCA_903959115.1. Lineage (GTDB taxonomy): Bacteria > Bacteroidota > Bacteroidia > NS11-12g > UBA955 > UBA955. The sequence continues at coordinate 323 of CAJBVU010000190.1, read as the reverse complement.
GAAATCGATCGACAAAGAACTGCGCTCTCGTTTGAACTATCGAAAAGGGTTTTGCTTGGTCAATGCCAAGAAATATAAGGAGGCAGTTGAGGTATTGAAGTCGGTTGCGGATGCCCCCGGAGAGTATCGAGATTTGGGAAGTTATTACTACGGATATGCCTGTTTGATGATGGGGGATTATCCACAAGCGATTGCGGCTTTTGAACGAATCAAGGACAAGGGGTACGACAATGTAAGATTTTATTTGGCCCAGGTGCATTACCAAATGAGCAACTACGACTTTGCGATTGCCGAACTGGATAAGGTGGGTAAAAAAGTGCCTC
>CAJBVU010000189.1 GCA_903959115.1 uncultured Bacteroidota bacterium | reverse complement strand
CGGTTGTCCTTTAAGTTTGAGTTCAACAAACTCCATCAGTACCTTAAATTTGGATGCACGTTTCTCTGGTGATATTGCTTTGACTTTACGGGGTTTACGCTCAACCTTTTTAATTTGCACATACGCACCACAGTCGTTGATCACAGTTTCGCAGAACTTGAGTACATTACGTAGCTGAATCTTGCCCAGGTGTCCGTATGCTTCAACCAGTTGTGGATCCTTGCCAGCAATTACTTCTTCAAACTCAGCTTGACGACGTTTCCAAACATCAGCAATGGTACTAACCATTTGTGGTGCAACGTTTTTTCCACGAATAACTGCAATAGGCTTGAAGTCAGCGGACATCTTGGCGCCGGACTCAATGAACTCGTCAAACAGTCCCTCAAGCTCGCCTGCACAATCTGCTACTTTTTCACGCAACCGATCTTGAATGGTAATTCTTGCCACTCCATCTTCTATTGGTGCCTCTTCCACCACCTCATCTTGTTTGGACTCAAGCACTTCCTTCAAAAGAGTGTCAAGTTGAATCATTTCGTGATCGTTAAGTTCCAGGCCCACCATGCTCATGCGGCACAACCAACCGGTGGTCAAGCGGATTGAGCTATCTGGAATACGTTTGAGTGTGCGTACATCTGCTTTTCGGTCATGTGCTTCTAAATAAGACACAATCATTTCTCGGGCATCTTTTTTGCCGTAAAAATAATTGTACCAGGTGAATGCTTTGCTCAATGCGCTGATTCGATTGGCAATGGGTTGTACCTGCCATGTTGGTTCCATGCCCATGGCATTGGTGTCGGCGCTACGAGGGTTCAACGGCTTGATGGTTTTTGAGGCAACTTTCATGCAGGCTCCTTGTTGTTTATTGTGTAATTATAGCAGTTTTTGGTTATTAGGTCAAGTCAGTAGAAAGTAATACTAAAGTAAGATCTATTTTGTTACGAAATGTGATCCAGTATGCCCGACGGCTTAGGTAGCCTTTGACCCGCTTTTTTCCAAAATAGCTGAACCACGGATCGCTACAAGTGTAGCCATTCCCTGACAACTTTTCACGGCAGGCTCTTTCATACGCCATTGCTTCAATACAGTGCTCATCAAATCGCAAGGCAACGGTGTGCCCATTTTCTTTGAACTGCCGGAATCTGCGGTTTAACTTGACAATTTTCATTTTTTTGGGTACAACAATGTTGCATAGGTCAGCATTTTTTCTATATTGGCCAAGGACTCATCCAATTTGGTTATCAGTGTTTCGCTTCGTGAACTAAGTTTCCCTCGCCTACGACACTCAACTAATTCTTTACTCAAATCAGATGCAATCTCACGAGCCGCCTCGCACATGGTTAGCAGGTCTGCGCATCCGTCAGCACTGGGTATCTTGCGACTTTGAGTTGCAAGCTGGTCAATGCGCTTGATATATTCTAACATGTACCAATTATAGCACTTTGGGATTTATTGGTCAACCGCCCATAAATACTTCACTATGCCAAGACTCAGTTTATATCGCCCCAATCGTACAAACGACTATCGTTTTTTTGATCGCACCATTAGTGAAATGTATCAAGTGGGCGGCCTGGACATCTATAT
>CAJBVU010000188.1 GCA_903959115.1 uncultured Bacteroidota bacterium | reverse complement strand
CTGGTCAGAAAAGCCACTGATACATTGGGCTTTTTCAATGTCGAAATGTGGAAAACGTCTTTTTTGTTAAAATTCTGGACAGTGTAATGGTTTGAAAGGAGTTCTACCTGGTGGAACACACCAATCAATAGTAGCACTGATTTCATGACTTGAAGGGATCGCGCTTCTACCATCACTTACAGTGAAGTCGTAGCTATATCCAAACTTGAAACGATTCTTTCTGAATCCAACCAACATGATAATTGCATCTGAGGTTTTGTAGGCACCAAAAGTCTGGCGGAACCATAAACCCGTAACCAAAGGACCTTTGTTGGCGTAGAAACCCAAATTTAATTGAGTGAAATTTCTTTGTTTCATGAACAAAACGTTTGGAGAGAAATTATTTTCTTCAAAACGACTTCTTGTCATTGGGATTACACCACCTGCATGAACGGTTAAACGAATAGGCAAAATTTCATCAGGGTTTTTGTAAAAACTCCAATTTGGCTGATTTACGTTGTGTGCAGCAAAACCCATGTAAAATTTAGAGGTGTACATAACCCATCCTGCATTAAAATTGGGATACGTCACGCTGCTAGAAGGCGTTTGCTCACCCGTTGGTAATACAAAACCTTGAGTAGGGTTGATTTGATCCGCAAATTTCAAACGACCAAAGTTGATTGATTTGTTAGTTACTGACCCCTGAAGTCCAAAACGCATATACATTCTACCTCTGTCCAGTGGCAACAAGTATGAATATACACCACTGACTGTGGTAGATGTTAGTAATCCTGAACCTGCAATATCGTGAAAAACCATTGCACCCAATCCACCACCTACACTAGGGATGTGTTGATCCCATGATGCGCAGAAAGAACGGAAAGTTCCTGGTAGGTTTGGCCATTGGTTTCTGTAGTTCAAAGAAACCCTTCCCGCAGCGCCATATGCACACACGGCAGACCCCGCCAAAGCTGGGTTTGTGTATACTGGGGCAGCATAGAACTGACTGAGTTCTGGATCCTGAGCCTGGAGTTGAAGAGCGAGCCCCCCAAACAAACCAAGACTAATTGTACGTATTACTCTTTTCATATGGTACGATTAACAAAACTACAAATAAAAACGTTTCGATGCCAAATATATTACAAAAACTCAAAAACTTTGCTCCCTTTATCGCAAATTGGTGTTGGAATTTTGTATTAAAATCGAAATTAATTGACGTAAATTTGATTTTTTACGTTAGATAACTGTGAAGCTTCTATTTAAGGTACTTGCCCTCGTCGTTTTTTTGCCAATTGTTGGCCTTAAAGCCCAGTCTTTCTTGGCGAAAGGGAAATGGGTGCAGTTACAAATCGATAATTCTGGAATACATAAAATCACAAAATCTGAGCTCGCTAAGATGGGTTTTGATGTGGAAAATTCTGATCCCCGTAACTTTCAATTATTTGGTATTCAAGGTGCTGAATTGAGTCAGATGAATTATTCTGCGCCAGCGCCTCAAAGTCCTGAAATACCGATTTTTATAGAAGGTGAGTTGGATGGGAAATGGGACGAAGGTGATTACATTTTATTTTACGGACAATCAACCCGGGATTGGGTTTTTTCTGCAGGTGAATACAAGAGTTTTAATAATTTTTATGCTCCCAACACTACCTTAATCATCGGTAGTGATTCTAAAAAAGGCAAACGAATTCAAGATCAAGCCGGTTTTGTAGGCGCCATAACAACCACATACGCTGGGAATGAAATCTACTTAAAGCACGATACAGACCTGGTGAATCCCGCTGGAATGGGTCGGACATGGTTTGGCGAAAAGTTTGGCAATGAGACAACAAACCGGAGCTTTCTTACCACCGTTCCTTCGTATGTAGATTCGGTTTGGGTAAAGATCACTTTTGCCGCTACAATGATCGACGATACGGGTTCTTTGGTTGTAAATGCCAATGGAAAGTACTTCCGATATAATTTGAGAGCGATTTATGGTAGTTATGAAAATTATACATACCAAGAAAGAGTTTTTAGAATTCCGGTGTTGGGTGGCTCCGTGAATCTTCAGTTTAAATTGAATCGTCCCAATACCAAGTCATATGGATATTTAGACTTTTTCGAAATCACGTCGTCTTCGCCGGATAAACAACCCTCATCCAAAGTTACGATTACACCCACAGCTACTTCATTTATCAGGCATGCTCAAATGGCGTCCGATCAAAGTAATCTTGCCTACGAATTCACTTCAACCATTATGAATTGTAGAGTATGGAATGTGTCGGTCCCCATTCTGCCTGCTTCTATGACGCTGCAGCCGGTTACAGGGAGTAAATTATCCATGTTGCTAAAAAGCAAAAGCGATCATCATACATTTATCTGTTTCGATCCCAATGCAAACGATTTTTTAAAGCCAAAATTTATCAAAGTACTATCAAACCAGAATTTTGCTTTTCAAGGCGCTTACGAATTTGTAATCATAGCACATCCCAACTTCACCAAGGCCGCCAACGCATTAAAAGCGTTTAGAGAGGCTGCCCCAACCAATTTCAAAACGATAGTTATTACGCCACAAGAAATATACAATGAATTTTCAGGCGGAATGCAGGATTTGGTTGCCATCAGGAACTATTTGCGTTGGCAGTATAAAAATTCTGAAAACCAGGGTGTGAAACTTCGATTTGTGACACTTTTTGGAGCTGCATCGTATGATATGCAGAATCGTTTGGTGGATAATACCAACTTCATTCCTGTTTATCAATCATCAAATAATAACGCCAATTTTAGCTTAGACGATTTCTTAGGTTATCTTGATTCTGCTGAAGGTGATCCGGAAATTATCAAATCAAAACTCACTGTTCCGGTTGGAAGAATACCCTGTTATACAAATGAGGAAGCCATGGGTGTTGTGGAAAAACTTAAGCGATATAGTAGCCCCTTGGCCTTGGGTCCATGGAGATCTAATATTGCCTTTGCTTGTGATGATGCCGATGAGGGATGGGAAACCGAATTCGTTCAAGAGAGCGAGAAGAATGCCCAATACATCAATCAGTTTTACCCTTATTTGAACGTCAATAAGCTTTATTCAGATGCCTTCAAACAATCTACTACGGGGAACAATGAAAGTTACCCAGACATGAGTGCGGCGATTAATCGGAGTATGAAGGATGGTGTTTTGTTCGTTAATTATCAAGGCCATGGCGGTCTAAAGGGCTGGGCACAAGAATCCTTTCTGGATATTCCTATGATCAACAGTTGGGATAATTCCTACCGAATGCCCATCATGTTTACCGCTACCTGTGAATTTAGCCAATACGATGATCCAAAGAGCAAAAGCGCCGGTGTTCTGTCGTTGTTAAATCCTAAAGGTGGCGCAATTGCCTTGATGAGTACAACTCGCTTGGTTTATGTGAGCGGAAATACACAAATCAATAGCGACTTCTGGACAAAATACGGATTTCCGAAACCCAATGAACCCATTCCAACACTGGGCGAGGTGTTTCAGAAAATGAAAAATCGACCGCCGCCATACAATACAGAAGATAACAAATTTGCCCTTTTGGGTGATGCAAGTATGCCTATAGCTTTTCCCAAGCATATCATTGCCGTAGATAGTATAAATGGCAAATCGCCGAGTGCCTTTCGCGATACGGTGAAAGCATTTTCTATCATTACTATCAAAGGCCATGTCAACGAAAGATTGGTAGGTAAGTTTAATAAATTCAATGGTACGATGTGGGTGAAAGTATTCGATAAGCCATCGCAGAAATTCACTTTGAACAACGACAAAAGTGCTTCTCCTGTTCCATTTTTGGAACAATCTGGTGTTTTGTTCAATGGCCAAGTTTCTGTCAAAAATGGTGACTTTCAGTTGGTTTTTTCTGTACCCAAAGACATATCGTATAATTACGGGATCGGGGTAGCCAAGTTTTATGCCCACAATGGCGAAACGGATGCAGCAGGGTCTTGGCAATTTATCATCGGGGGCAGTGAAGTGGGTATCAATCCAGGTACAGAGGGCCCAATTGTTAGAGCTTTTATGCAGGACACTACATTTATTAGCGGCGGTAAGGTTGCTCGTGATGTGGATTTTGTAGCGCGTATCTTTGATAAAGACGGTATTAATGCAACAGGCGCTGGAATTGGTCGTGATTTGCTGCTGGTAATTGATGAAGGGACGGAAGACCAACGTTCATATGTATTAAACGATTATTTTTCTTACGATGTCAATTCGTATACCACAGGAACCGTGAGAATTCCTCTCAATGGTTTGCAACCTGGTAAACACGTACTAACCTGTAAGGCATGGGATATCTACAACAATGGAGGCAAAGGTTCGGTGGAGTGTTTAGTAATACCGCCTCGGACATTTGAAATTACAGAATCCAGTGCTTTTCCGGTGCCGTTTGATGGGCGTGAAGGTTCGGGGGGAGCGGGTTCGCAGCCATTTACTGTTTCGGTACGACATACATTGCCGGGGGAGAATATTACTTCAAAGTGGTTTGTATATGATGCTGCGGGGAGGGAAGTTCAGCAAGGTGGAGCATGGCTCGAGTCGGCCCCAAACAAGGTTGATGCAATGATTTGGGATGGACGATCACACAATGGTGGTCAGCTTATGGGTGGTGTTTATTTTTATCAAATCATATTAACAACGGAAGATGGATTAAAACAAAGTGTGGGTGGGAAATTTATCAAACTATAGATAGAATGATTCAAGATAATTTTCGTTTTAACCAAATATCTTTAACATACCATTAGGATGCACAAAGTCGATAACATATTTTTGCCAACAAGCATTATGAAAAAAACTGCAACAATTGCGCTTTTTACTATTTCTTCATGGGGTATTTTGCAATCCCAAAATACACAATTGAGCTCCAAACAGTTGGCAGGTCAATTGAATACAGTAACAACGATGGTTCCTTTTCTGACAATTACACCAGACAGTCGTTCCGCGGCCATGGGTGATGTTGGGGTGGCTCTATTTAACCCAGATGCCAATAGTGGGAGCTGGAATATGGCCAACTTGATCAATGCAAAGAATAAAACGGGATTTTCAATGTCTTATGCACCTTGGCTTAGAAACCTCGTAAGCGATGTGGGTTTTTCTTATTTGACAGGCTACAGTAAAGTAGGCGCCAATAGTGCGGTTTCTGGTGCTATGCGTTATTTCTCTTTGGGAAATATTCAATTTACTGATTTTGATGGTAACCCAACCGGTCAATTTACCCCGAATGAATTTCCTTTAGATGGCGGTTATGCAACCCAGTTTACTAAAAAGTTCTCCATGGGAGTAAATTTACGTTTTGTTTACTCTAATCTTACCGGAAATAGAGCTTTTAGTGGGATCGACTATAAGGCTGCCACTGGCGGTGCTGGAGATGTCAATTTGTTATACAAAACTGAAGTGAAGTCGAGCAACGGCGGATATGATAAAATCCAATTCGGATTGAATATTCAAAACATCGGTTCCAAAATGACATATTCATCTAAGGAAAAGCGTGATTTCATTCCAACCAATTTGAAGATGGGTGTGGGTTACAGTCATAAAATTGATGATTACAATACCATCAATGTTTATGCGGACATTAATAAATTATTGGTTCCAACGCGCCCTTATTATTTGGTTAACTATAATGGTGAAGATTCTATGATCAATGGAATTCGTCAGTATACCGGGATTGATCCTGATGTGAACGTAGTTCAAGGAATGATTCAATCTTTCTACGACGCTCCAGGTGGGTTGAAAGAAGAGCTAAATGAATTTATGTTGAGTGGCGGTGCAGAGTATATCTACGACGATAAATTTACTCTTCGTGGTGGGGTGTTTTATGAATCAAAGACAAAAGGAGGCAGACAATACGGCACATTGGGTATTGGTTTGAAATATCAAACATTTACTGTGAATGCTGCTTATTTGGTCCCTTTTGCAAGTCGTCACCCTTTACAAAATCAAATGCGTTTTTCATTGTTATTTGATTTGGCATCTTTGAAAGATTCGCCAAAAGACTAATTGACATTACTGCCCGATACTATTGGGTGGTTTAATTATGAAATTTATGGATTCTCGTAGACAAATATTAATTCAAAAACGCGAGGAAGCATCTTTGGGTGGTGGACAAACTCGTATTGATGCTCAACACAAAAAGGGCAAATTAACGGCCCGTGAGCGTATAGCCTTGCTCATGGATGAAGGCAGTTTTTGCGAGGTGGGTGCTTTTGTTACCCATCGCAGTACCGATTTCGGTATGGAGAAACAGCAATTTTTGGGTGATGGTGTAGTTACAGGTTATGGAAAAGTAAATGGCAGAACCACTTATGTGTTTTCGCAAGACTTTACCGTTTTTGGTGGATCCTTGAGTGAAACCCATGCGGAGAAAATCTGTAAAATCATGGAAATGGCATTGGCCAACGGCGCTCCGATTATTGGAATGAATGATTCTGGAGGGGCTCGTATCCAAGAGGGTGTCGTTTCTTTGGGTGGATATGCTGATATTTTTTATCGCAACGTTCAAAGCAGTGGTGTAATCCCTCAATTGTCGGCTATCATGGGTCCTTGTGCCGGTGGTGCTGTATATTCTCCAGCCTTAACCGACTTTATCTTCATGGTTGAAAATAGCAGTTACATGTTTGTGACGGGTCCAAATGTAGTGAAAACGGTGACCAATGAAGATGTGAGTAGTGAGGATTTGGGTGGGGCTTCGGTTCATGGATCAAAAAGTGGGGTGGCGCACATGACGGCTCCCAATGAGGTGGTTTGCATACAGAATTTGCGCAAATTGCTTTCTTACGTACCCCAAAATTGTGAAGAAAAACCTATGTCTTTGCCCTATCACGGTGGGAACGAGACAAGGGAATTATTGATTGATATTATTCCTGAAAATCCCAATCAGCCTTACGATATGAAAGAGGTGATTCAAGGGATTGTGGATGCAGATTCATTCTTTGAAGTGCATGCCTCCTATGCCGAGAATATTGTTGTTGGGTTTGCCAGATTGGCAGGGAAAAGTATTGGAATTGTAGCCAATCAACCTGCGTTTTTGGCGGGTGTATTGGATGTTCAAAGTTCTCAGAAAGCGGCTCGCTTTGTGCGTTTTTGCGATGCGTTTAATATCCCTCTTTTGGTATTGGAAGACGTTCCGGGATTCTTGCCTGGTACCGATCAAGAATGGAATGCTATTATTACCAATGGTGCAAAATTGCTTTACGCCTTTAGTGAAGCAACGGTTCCAAGGATTACTGTCATTACTCGAAAAGCCTACGGTGGCGCTTACGATGTAATGAATAGCAAACACATCGGAGCGGATATGAATTTTGCTTGGCCCACGGCTGAAATTGCGGTAATGGGTGCCAAAGGCGCTGCGGAAATTATTTTTAAACGAGAAATTGATTCTTCGGAAGATCGTGAAAGCGCTTGGAAAGAGAAGGAAAAGGAATACGGCGATCTTTTTGCCAATCCTTACAGGGCTGCAGCTCGTGGATTTGTAGATGAAGTTATCTTGCCGGAAGAAACACGTGCACGTTTGATTCAAGCTTTTGATATGCTTCAGAATAAGGTGAAAAACAATCCTAAGAAGAAACACGGTAATATTCCGTTGTAAAGAGTTATAAATCAATTGGATATAACTGTAATTATGAGAAACACTCAAAACGCTATCAAATCAATAACCTGTTTGTTGTTGTTGGCCATTTGTCAAATTGCTCCGAGCAAGGCCCAAGCCAATCCTATCGCACCTTCCGCACGTAATGAAGCAAAAAATACATTCATAGTAGGAGCGGGTGCTTTTAACTTAATTTACTTGGTCGTGAACCGATTGGACAATGTGGATGTCACTACACAAAATGATTCGTTTGTGTTTTCTACTATTACCACAAACACTACAGCACCATTGTATTACCTGAAATATGAAAACAAGTTGGGTAGAAAACACACTTTGGGATTGAATTTCGCAAATAGTGGGTTTACCGTTGGTGGCTTGGTAAGAGATTCGTTTTTTATTAATGATATGGGTGCATTAACACAGCTTAATCTGCAGTTGAAGTATAAAACAGCCAGTTTAAATGTAAGGTATAATTATACTTTCAACCCAGACGCGAAAGTACAGATTTATTGGGGTATGGGAATGGGGATTAGAACTAACAAAGTTTTTATTTCAACCAATGATTCAAAATTGTTGAATAAATTCGCGATTCCGGGTATCAATGTTGCGAGTGTTCCAACGGTTGGTTTTGAAAGTACCTTGGGCTTCAAGGGCATAATTGCCGATCATTTGGGTTGGTATGCCGAACTGGGTATCGCAAAATCCGTCTTTCAAGGCGGGATCTCGTATTCCTTTTAAATTTTCAATTCTGCCCAAAACGAGCAAAAAATTGGTCGTTTTGGGCAGAATTGTATAAATAATCGGTTGTTTTGTTACATTTTTCGTCGATTTTGGCAAAATATGGTTTTCTTTGTGAATTCAAATTCAAGCTAAACTATGGACTTAAAAGAGATTCAAGCACTGATTAAATTCGTATCAACAGCAGGTGTTGATGAAGTAGAAATCAATCAAAAAGACTTCAAGCTTCTTATCAAAAAGAACCCAGCTCAATATACTACCGCTCAATATACCCCAGCACCAGTAGCAATGCAAGCAGCGCCCGCGTCTGTTGCCATTTCAGCTCCTGTTGCTGCTGCACCAAGTGCGCCTTTGTCTGAG
>CAJBVU010000187.1 GCA_903959115.1 uncultured Bacteroidota bacterium | reverse complement strand
TGCTGGTACTTATCGTATAAAACATTTTTTAAATCGTACTCCACTTTACGCGAAACAACAATGAGAGTTTGACGCATATAATACATGAAAATGCCGCGCAGTATTGATACAAATAAGATCCCAACGCCAAAAATCAAGGCTGTCTTGAAAATCAACCCCATTACCAAAGAATCACCAACACCGCTGATCCAAACGGATTGCTTTAACGCCTCGTCCAAACCCACTCGCACCAAAACTGGAACAGATGCTGAAAAAATGTTCGTGAGCAAAACAAACAAAATGCCCAAACTCATGGGGATGGCGTATTTTTTCAAATACTGATTTAAGAAATAGAGTTCACGCATAAATAGATTGCAAAGGTAGTAACTGCATCGCAGGTGAAATTGTAAATTGCAGGTGAATTTTTGATTCCTTACGGATTATTTCTTTCCGTAAAGCGATAATATTCGAAACTTTTTCAAACTGATATCCACATTTTTAATAATGTTGCTTATCTTTGCGTCCCATTTGAGAAAGCCATGCACTTAACTGCTGATAGAAAGAAAGAAATTTTTAATGCCTTCGGAGGCGCTGAAACCAATACTGGTAGCACCGAAGCACAAATTGCAATGTTCACTGAGAGAATCAATTTTATCAGTGCGCACTTGAAGGAATTCCGCAAAGACAAAAGCGCGGAGTTGTCGTTGATTAAGTTGGTTGGTAAGCGTAGAAGCTTATTGAACTACTTGATGAAGAAAGACATCTTCAAATACAGAGCGTTGATTAAAGAATTGGGCTTGCGTAAGTAAGTTCTATCTTTTACACCTTTTACGATTAAAGAAAAGCCCCGTTCGCAATGCGAAGCGGGGCTTTTTATTTAAGAAATTATAAAATAATGTTTAAAATACACAAAAAACAATTCGACACTGGTGATGGTAAAATCATCGAGATCGAAACCGGAAAATTGGCTCGTCAAGCCCACGGTAGCTGCGTAGTGAAAGTTGGTAAAACCATGATTTTGGCCTCTGTAGTTTCTAACTACGATGCAAAAGAAGGTGTTGACTTCCTTCCTTTGAGCGTTGACTATCAAGAGAAATTTGCTGCTGTAGGTCGTATCCCAGGTAGCTTCTTGCGTCGTGAAGCACGTTTGTCTGATTACGAAATCTTGATTTCTCGTTTGGTAGACCGTTGCTTGCGCCCTTTGTTCCCAGAAGATTATCACGCCGACACACAAGTAATGTTGACTTTGATTTCTTCAGACGAGAACATCCTTCCAGATAGTTATGTTGGATTGGCTGCTTCAGCTGCGTTGATGTTGACAGATATTCCTTTCTTAGGACCTATCTCTGAAGTTCGCGTGGGTAGAATCGATGGCAAGTTCATCGTAAACCCTACGAGAGAAGAATTGGCAATGTCTGATATCGACATGTTGGTTGGCGGTACTGCCAACGACTTGAACATGGTTGAGGGTGAATTAAAAGAATTGTCTGAAGAAGAGTTCTTGGAAGCCTTGAAATTTGGTCATGAAGCTGTGAAATTGCAGTGTGCTGCCCAAATGGAATTGTTGGCTGAAATGGGCGGTCGCAAACCCGTTCGTGAATACAACCACGAAGACAATGATGCTGAATTGCGCGAACGTGTGATTGCAGAAACCTCTGCCGACATTCGTAAAGTGGCTGAAAGTGGTGCACCTAAAAATGAGCGTACAGCTGCGTTTAAGGCCATCATTGCTGAATATTGCAAACAGTTCGAAGGACATGAGCAAGCCGCTCGTATGGTTCGTTTGGCCAAGAAATATTTCCACGAAGCGGAATACAACCAAATGCGTGAAATGATCTTGGACAGTGGTCGCCGTTTGGACGGTCGTTCTACAACCCAAGTTCGTCCTATCTATACTGAAGTAGATTATTTGCCAGCTGCACACGGTTCTGCTGTGTTTACTCGTGGAGAAACTCAGTCTTTGACTACAGTTACTTTGGGTGGTAAAATGGATGAGCAATTGTTGGATGCTCCAATGTTGCACGGACATAGCCGTTTGATGTTGCACTACAACTTCCCTGGATTCTCTACCGGTGAGGTACGTCCTAACCGCGGTCCTGGACGTCGTGAAATCGGTCACGGAAACTTGGCGTTGCGTGGTTTGAAAGCCATGTTACCAATCGATGTTCCTTATGTAATTCGTATTGTAAGTGATATCTTAGAATCAAATGGTTCTTCTTCTATGGCAACGGTTTGTGCCGGTTCTATGGCGTTGATGGATTCTGGTATCCCAATGCAAAAGCCTGTTGGCGGTATTGCTATGGGTTTGATTACTGACGAATCTGGACGTTACACGGTGTTAACCGATATCTTGGGTGATGAAGATCACTTGGGCGATATGGATTTCAAAGTAGTTGGAACTACCGAAGGTATCACTGCTTGTCAGATGGATATCAAAATCAACGGATTGAAATGGGAAATGGTTGCTCAGGCTTTGAAACAAGCCAAAGACGGTCGTTTACACATTTTGGGTGAAATGGCTAAAACTATCACTGCGGGTAAAGCAGAATTGAAGCCACACACTCCACGTGTTGAAATGATTGTGATTGACAAAGAATTCATCGGTGCGGTAATCGGACCAGGAGGAAAAATCATTCAAGACATCCAAGCGCGTACTGGAACCACCATCTCTATCGAAGAGCGTGATGGCAAAGGATATGTAGAAATTTTAAGTAACGATGGCGATAGCATGGCAGCAGCAGTTGCGATTGTAAATGGCATCGTTGCAATTCCTGAAGTGGGTGGAACATACACCGGAAAAGTTAAAACCATTACTGAATTTGGCGCTTTTGTTGAATTCATGCCTGGTAAAGACGGATTGTTGCACATCAGCGAAATCTCTTACGACCGCGTTTCTACAATGGAAGGCGTGTTTAACGAAGGAGATGAAGTTACTGTTCAATTGGTAGAAGTAGATCAGCGTTCAGGCAAATATCGTTTGAGCATGAAGTCATTGACACCAAAGCCAGAGGGTTATGTAGAGCGCGAGCGTGCTCCACGTCCCGACGGTGGCCGTGGTGGTCGTGATGGTGGCCGTGGTGGCCGCGACGGAGGTCGTGACAACCGCAACCGCCGTTAATTCTGCTGGTTCACAGTTTTAACGATTATACATTAAAAAAGGGAGGCAGAGCCTCCCTTTTTTTGTTCGAATAGATCATGACTTCCAAGTTAATATTTCATATTGTGTGACTCATTAACAGTAGCACACCATTGATAATCAAATAAATAAAAAGTCGATTAATCCTTAAATACGCATGGAATCAAGCAATTGATGGCCCACGAAGATCAATGAACCGTATCAAGTGAAACAAAGTTAATCCCCATAATAATATACACGGGAACGCTTTCAACTGCGCGGTTTCAACAATCCAGAAACGGACTTCCTTTGGATAGATATCTGTAGGTCCAAGCATCGTGAATAGGAACATCATAATAAATGCCGCAATCCAAGGTGAATTTTGTGAATTTACATATCGATGCCAACTGCCATTTTGGACTGCGTTGTTTGACTGATTAACTGAATCAATTGGGTTGTTCCAAACATTATCCAATTGGGTGTTTTTGGCAGGCTCAAAATCGGCATTATTCATGAACCTGATCTGCGATAAAGCCAACATCGCGCCGCCAACAGCAATCACATAGGTTGCGGATTCAGCCATGTGGTTAAAGATGACCATCCATAGGAGCCAAGACGCTGCAAAAAGGGACTGCCAACGTTCAAGGCTTTTGGAATTAATCTGTTCAAGCAAGCCCGATCGCCAGAGTTTTTCTTTGATGATGAACACCAACAAAGGGATGCATTGCAAGCCCAATCCAAGCATCAGAATAAGGTTTTTGTTGGGCCTAAGTCCAAACCATTGCTGTAACCAACCCATCACAGAGTACTTTACGAAGTAGCCGTGGTCATGGGCCAAAAGATTGAACATGGAAGCATACTGTCGTTGTAATCCTTCCCATCCTAGAATTGGCAATGGCAAAATATACAATACGCCAAAAATCAACGGAATGTTGAGCAAGGACTTCTTAAATGCACCTGGAAAAACGAGCAACATCGCGAAGAATAAAATGCCAAAAAGTTTGATGAATGCGGTGAGCCAAATGAAGATGATTGCTTGAACAATTCGTCCCTTTTGCAATGAAACGAAGGCAAACAGCAACAATCCCAACATCAGCCCGTTGCTCTGGCTATTTAATGCGCTTGTAAAGCCTTCTAATAGCAAAAGTGTAGACATGGCTCCCTTTGCGCGGCCGGATATTCCCTGTAGCTTATAAATGGCAAAAACCGGAAGAAGGAGATTTAATGCTGTCCAGGTCGAATAACCCAAAAAATCTGGCAACAAGGAAAATGGGGCAAACAAAAGGGCAAAGGTGGGTGGGTATTTGAAGAGGTCGTACTGTTCTTGGGGATAGTGGATATAGAGATCTTTCTGCGCAATCAGGTGATAAAACGATTGTTTAAAGATGATGTAATTGTTGTAGTGGCTATAAAATCCGCCGTCTGCAAATAGGTCGCCCCAAGGTAAACTCAAATTTCGAAGTGAAATAAAAACAATGGCAGCGACATACAGTAGACCAACAATTCTCATGCTCCCCACTCTTTGAAAAACGTGCTCTGTTATTTTCTTTATCACGATACCTTGCGCTTGTGACCAAGCCTTTGTTAAAACACGGCTAATTTACTCGAAATAATTTTAGGGTGCTATGTGTTCTTTCGTCAATTTCAATGGAAGAGGGGGGCATTTGCCCCCCTCTTCCATTGAAATAAAGTCCTTAAAATCAATTATTTCACACGAACTCCATTTTGGAATCCTGCAATAAACGCATCTGTATAACCCAAACCGCGTACACGTGATTTTTCATTCAACGCTTCAGCTTCAGAATTAAACACCTTATCTGTGCAATATTTATAATACCCACCCTGTTGATATTCATACACAAATCCAATTCCTTTATCTGTAAAGGTTTTCACCGGTATTTGCGTTTTTGAAATAGTAAACTGGATACGATACTGAACCTTAGCTCCTATTGCAATAGGAGTAAGTATATTACTACTTGGAGTAACAACGCGCTGAATAACAGGTTCTGAAACAGTAAGTGTTTGATTACCTGTTTTTACATTACTCACTGGACTTCCAACTGATGTATTACTTGACTGTTGACCAGGCAAACAAGCAGGCGCTTCCACTTTATCTGGAATGCCATCTTCATCAGAATCCATATCCACGTAATCTGGCTTGCCATCACTATCAGAATCCGCGGGCGCTGATGCAACTTTACCCTTTTCCATAGAATCTGGTATAGTATCACCATCGCTATCTGTATCTAAGAAATTGGGCTTGCCATCTTTGTCAGTATCAAAACGACCTTCAACACTATCACTAATGCCATCGCCGTCGGCATCCAAATCAAGATAGTTCGACAATCCATCACGATCTAAATCTTCTGAACCTTCGCCTTTGTCTGGAATACCGTCATTGTCTGAATCGGTATCTAAAAAATCGGGTTGTGAGTCTTTATCTGAATCCTTAGTGCCTTCTGTTTTATCATCGATGCCATCACCATCTGAATCCGTATCAATCAAGTTTGCCTTGCCATCTTTGTCTGCATCTCCAGTCTTCTCGATGCCATCTGCGATGCCATCACCATCTGAATCACGATCTAAGAAGTTTGGAATACCATCCTTGTCAGTATCTGTTCTGCCTTCTGAAGCATCCGGAATACCATCATTGTCCGAATCCGTATCCAAATAATCCGGTATACCATCGGCATCCGCATCACCGCAAATCATAGACTTCTGAGAAATATCTGCCAAGGCAGCATCAGAGGCTTTAACAGCAGAATTAGCATTTGATGACGACCCATCTGCTGAAGCAACCGTACCGTCTGCATTTTGAACTTTCTTCGCAGTATCTAATGCATTTGATGCAGCAGTACAAGGCACAATTCCACGAATAATAAATTCTGTTCTACGATTTACCGCATGTTCTTCATCCGAACACGTAACACCATCCAAACACCTATTCAATATATTGGTTTCACCATAACCTTTGAATCCTATGCGAGATGCATCAACTCCACGTGTTACAACATAATCATAAGCCGCTTTGGCACGACTTTCAGACAACTTTTGATTAAACGCCGCTGACGCTTTGCTATCAGTATGAGAACCCAATTCAACGCTTAAGCCAGCATTATCCTGCATAATTACCACAAGCTTGTCTAACTCTCTTTTGCTCTCCTCAGAAATTTCAAATTTGGCCGATGCATAACGTATAGATTTGATGTCGAATAACTTGCCCAAATCGTCACCCACTTTATAAGCCTTCGCCTTCAATACAATTTTACGTGATCCATCTTCTAAATCAACTACACTGTCCGCTGTTGCATAACGATAACCACATGGATGCGATGAAACTTGCAGATTAGGATTTTCATCTTGAGAGGCAATTCCAGAAAATGAATAAACACCTTTGTCGTCGGTAAGACCCTTCGTAGCAATTTCGCTATCATTCAAATCATCAATGGCAATTTCGGCCCCCTTTAAAGGCAAACCCGTTTCCTCATCAATCACTTCAACAATAACTGGACTCTCTTTAGACTTTTCGATTTCTTCTTCAGAAGGACCAACCCAACGGAAGAAATACAAATTATCATCATATCCCTTACTCAAACGATTAGAAGACAAAGTACCCCAAGCATCGCGATCGTGTATTTGTGCAGAAAAATCATCAAACGCAGAGTTGATAGGTCTTCCCGCATTCAATACCAACTTGGTATTACCATCAATAAAAAAGACATCTAATCCACCAAAACCTAGGTGACCATCAGAAGAAAAATAGAACTGGCCTGAGTCGCTAAAACTAGGAAAATTGTCACGAAGAACTGTGTTAATCTCGGGACCCATATTCTTGGCCTCACCTATTTTAATTCCATTTTCATCGTTCTGTAAAATTGGTGCTTCGTATAAATCCGATTTCCCAAATCCACCTGGCATATCTGAGGCAAAGACCACCTTAGATCCATCGGGAGAAATCACCAAATCCGCCACTGAGAATTCGATATTGTTCAATTGAAATGGGATTTCAATCCATTTCTTAGTCAGTGCATTCTGTCGCATTGCAAATACTTGCAACACTCTTTCTCTCTTTGCGTTCTTATTTACGGCATCACGAGTAACATAGATGAATCCCGTATTTACATCTACAAAGCTTACATGCTGATGCGCTCCATTTTTATTATTCGTCAATTCAGAAGTTAATCCCAATGAACTATCACCATATTGTGCTTTGAAAATTCTGTAATACGGTTGCTCATGCCATGCAGCAATCGACTTTTGCAAACCATTTTCAGTATGTGTAGAATAATACGCATTACCTTTTTTGTCTGGAACCAAAGCATATTCACCCAATTTTGAGTTACTCGGGAATGGTTTAACAGAATAAAAGGAAGAAAAGTCATTTTCTGCCCAATAATTTTCAGCTGATTTATTTTGGTCGATAAATTCCT
>CAJBVU010000186.1 GCA_903959115.1 uncultured Bacteroidota bacterium | reverse complement strand
CGCACATTATGAGAATTCGTCTGAGTTTCTTAGCCCTGGCATGTATCGCCCTTTCTTCTTGCGTCACCAAAAAACAATACCAAGCCCTCGAAGCTTCCAAAACAGAAATGGAATCCTCGCTCAAGCGAAAAAACGATGATTGCGTTGAAAAAAATGCGGCCCTCGTAGCTAGCATCGCACAACTAGAAGCCGAAAAAGGAGAAAAAGAAAAACATATCTCCGCTCTCAAAGACACCATCGAAACCTGTCAAGTGCAACTCGATGAAAATCTCCAATATATAAGAAACCTTGGTTCTTCTTTAGATGCGCAACGACAAAATCTCGCCCAAGAAATCAACGAGAAGAATAAAACCCTCGCCGCCAAAGAACTAGAACTCAATACCGCACTGGCCAAAGCCGAAGCTGAACGCGCGCGCCTTGAACAACTGCGCAAAGAATTGGAGAAAACCTCGCAACGCGTTAAAGACCTCGAAGCCGAACTCTCCAAAAAAGAACGTGCCGTCCGCGAACTTAAGGAAGCCATCGCCAAAGCCCTCGCCGGATTTGAAAAGCTCGATATCAAAGTGGAATACCGCAACGGAAAAGTCTATGTGATCTTGCCGGAGAAATTGTTGTTCGCCTCTGGTTCAATCGACGTGGATCCCAAAGGACGTGAGGCTCTGATCGAAATTGGCAAAGCCCTCAATAAACAACCCGATGTGCAGATGGCCATTGAAGGTCACACCGACAATGTTCCGATGAAAGGCGCCATCAAAGACAACTGGGATTTGAGTGTTTTGCGTGCAACCAGCATCGCCCGAATTCTGATTGCCGATGCCAACATGAATCCAAAACGCATCCAAGCTGTAGGCAGAGGCGATACCCAACCGGTGGCCGGAAACGACACCCCAGAAGGACGTGCTAAAAACCGCAGAACCGAGATTGTGCTTACCCCTCAGCTCGATAAAATCCTGGAAATTCTCAATAATTAATTGGGATGATCCTCATTGCCGCCATCGAAAACCACAAAAATGCGGAAATCGATGCGCTTTGCGCGGACTACGTAAAACGATGCGGTCCGATGCATTCGGTGAAGCTCGAACTCCTTCCTGCCGCGCGCACGCCCGACCCCGAAGCCCAAAAAGCCAAGGAATCGGAGACCTTACTCAAATTGATGAAGCCCGGCGACACCCTAATTCTGTGCGACGAACGAGGCAAAGCCTTTACCAGCCGCGGGTTCTCAACCTACATCGAAAAAACACTCTCGCAATCCCGTGGCAAAATCATCTTCGCCATCGGCGGGGCCTATGGTTTCACGGAGGAGGTGAGGCGGCAATACCCTTACATCAAACTCAGCGATTTCGTTTTCCCCCACCACCTGGCCCGCTTGGTCCTCACCGAACAAATCTATCGCGCCCTCAATATCACCAAAGGCACAGGGTATCACCACGATTGAGGTTCATCTTGGCCCAAAGCCCCTCCCCCGAACTAGCCAAACCGATTTCACCCCAATTTCCCTCCCAATTTCGTATTTTTGTAAAATCCCATGAACCTAGAACAGGCGCTATCTGATTACATTGCCTCAGCCATTGAAACTCTCTATGGCAGCAATCCGCAACCCGTGAAACTCGAGCGGACAAACCCTGATTTTGCTGGGGATTACACTTTTGTGATTTTTCCTCTGTTGCGCTTGTCGAAATCTACCCCCGAAGCCACCGCCAATGCCATTGGTGTTTCGCTCAAAGAAAACGCCCCCATCGTGAGCGATTTCAACGTAGTAAAAGGGTTCTTGAACATCGTCCTGAAAACCGATATCTACGCCGATTTCCTGAAAGATAATTGGAACAACGCCTCGTTCGGACAAACATCGCTGGGCAAAGGCAAAAAGGTGATGGTGGAATATTCATCGCCCAATACCAACAAACCCCTTCACCTTGGACACGTGCGCAACAACCTCTTGGGCGTGTCGGTGGCAAACTTATACAAAGCTGCCGGATACGATGTGGTGATGGCCAACTTAGTCAACGATCGTGGCATCCATATCTGTAAGTCGATGATTGCCTGGCAAAAATTTGGCAACGGCGAAACCCCCGAATCCACAGGGATGAAAGGCGATCACTTGGTGGGCAAATACTATGTGATTTTTGAGAATGCTCTTCGTGAAGAAACGCTGCCTAGCATTGAATCGGCACTTTCAGGCAAGTGGGCCCCCGAAGGCGACATCGCCCAAACCAAATATGCCGCGATTTACGGTCAGCTCCAACAAGCCACCGAAGAAAAGCAAATCTCAAAACTCAAAGACGATATCAAGGAATTGGTGCGAAACCAATCGGCCCTGATGCGCGAAACCCAGCAAATGCTCCGCGATTGGGAAGCCGGCGTACCCGAAGTCATCAGCCTTTGGCAAACGATGAACGCTTGGGTTTACAGCGGATTCGAAAAAACCTACGCGCGATTGGGCGTTTCCTTTGATCAATATTATTACGAATCCAATACCTATAAGTTGGGGAAAGACGTGGTGGACGAAGGTCTGCAGAGTGGCGTTTTCTATCGCAAAGCCGATGGCAGTGTTTGGATTGATTTGCGTAAAGACGGGCTCGACGAAAAGCTCGTACTT
Organism: uncultured Bacteroidota bacterium; assembly: GCA_903959115.1. Lineage (GTDB taxonomy): Bacteria > Bacteroidota > Bacteroidia > NS11-12g > UBA955 > UBA955. The sequence goes on along the minus strand of CAJBVU010000186.1, from coordinate 21,172 downwards.
CGCGGGGATGGCACCAGCGTTTACATCACCCAGGACATTGGAACAGCTGATCTAAAATTCCAGCAGCACCATGTAGATCAAAGCATCTATGTGGTTGGCAATGAGCAAGATTACCACTTTAAGGTGTTGTTTTTGATCATGAAAAAGCTGGGCCGACCTTTCGCTGATGGGATGCACCACCTAAGCTACGGCATGGTGGATTTACCCAGCGGGAAGATGAAAAGTCGGGAAGGCACTGTGGTTGATGCCGACGACTTGATCCAAGAAATGGTGGACGAGGCCAAGGCCAAAACCATCGAGTTGGGTAAAACGGACGGATTAGCAGACGCCGAGCTTGCGAACTTATACGAATCCTTAGGTTTATCGGCCTTGAAATTTTTCATTCTAAAAGTAGATCCACGCAAGCGGATGTTATTCAATCCGCAGGAGAGCATCGACTTCCAAGGCGATACAGGTCCGTTCGTACAATATACTTACGCCCGCATACAGAGCATTTTGCGCAGCGCTTCGGCGGATGCCAGTAGTGCATCTTGGCAGCAGGGCGATATCAACGATCAACTTCAGCCCCTTGAAATTGAGGCGATCCAAGTATTGTACCACTACCCAGAGGAGGTCAACAAGGCCTGCGGCGAATCATCGCCCGCAGTGATTACCCAATACTGCATTGATTTGTCGCGTACGTTCAACCGCTTTTACAATGAGTGTCATATCATGCGCGAACCGGATCCCATCATCAAAAACACCCGCCTCAAACTCGCTCATTTCACCGCCCACACCTTGAAACACGCCCTCAATTTGCTCGGCATTCAGGTGGTAGAGCGAATGTGATTTTTTATCAAACCTCCCGATCGGGATTCTCTTTCAGATACTGAGCCCAGCCACCCGCCTTGTTGTTGCCGCCCGCAGTGCCACCCTTGGTGCTGCCAAACGCCCGCGGCGCAAACTGGTAGAAATGACAAACCGCCGCCGCCAATCCATCCGTGGCATCCATCGTTTCGGGCTTCTCTTCAAAATTGAATTCCGCATGCAGCATCGCAAAAACCTGCTCCTTGCTTGCATTTCCATTCCCCGCAATTGATTGCTTGATCTTGCGAGGCACATACTCAAACACCGGCAATCCCTTGCCAATTGCCGCAGCAATGGCAACCCCTTGGGCCCGACCCAATTTCAACATCGACTGAACATTCTTGCCAAAAAATGGTGCTTCCACCGCCACTTCTGTCACATCAAACCCCTCAATCAACGCCGATACCCGCTCGTAAATGTGATGCAACTTCTCCCCCGCATCGCCCACTTTGGCCAATCTAACCACGCCCAAGCCCAATAACTTAGGCTTCTTGCCCTCGATTTGTATCAATCCATACCCCAACAAATTGGTGCCCGGATCTATGCCCAAAATTACCCGCGGTTTCTCCACCTTACAAAGATGCCGATTTCCGAAAAAATCCGGGGAAAATTTCCGAAATTTGTAGAAATTCATTTACAAAACCTATTCATGGCTTTCGATTTAGACCTCATCCAATCCGTTTACCAAAGAATGCCCCAGCGCGTGGCCGCCGCCCGTCAATTGTTGGGAAGACCCCTCACACTCACCGAGAAAATCCTTTTCTCTCACCTGTGGGATAACGCCGCGCCGCAAGCCTTCGGACGTGGTAGCGATTACGTAGATTTCGCCCCCGATCGTGTAGCCATGCAAGACGCAACTGCCCAAATGGCATTGTTGCAGTTTATGCAAGCCGGCCGACCAAAAGTAGCTGTACCATCCACCGTACACTGCGATCACTTGATCACCGCCAAAACTGGCGCCGGTGTAGATCTTACCAAAGCAACCACAGAAAGCGCCGAAGTCTATGATTTCCTCGCCTCTGTTTCCAATAAATATGGCATCGGATTCTGGAAACCCGGAGCCGGTATCATCCACCAAGTTGTACTCGAAAACTACGCCTTCCCCGGCGGAATGATGATCGGTACCGATTCTCACACCGTAAACGCGGGTGGTTTGGGTATGATAGCTATCGGTGTTGGTGGTGCAGACGCTTGCGATGTAATGGCAGGCCTCCCATGGGAACTCAAATGGCCAAAACTGATCGGTATCAAACTTACTGGTAAACTCAGCGGTTGGACAGCCCCCAAAGACGTAATCCTGAAAGTCGCTGGTATCCTCACCGTAAAAGGTGGAACCGGAGCCATCGTAGAATATTTCGGTGAAGGCGCAAACGCAATGAGCTGTACCGGAAAAGGGACCATTTGTAATATGGGTGCCGAAATTGGAGCAACCACATCAACCTTCGGATACGACGATTCCATGGAGCGTTACCTCCGTGCCACCGGCCGTGAAGCCATCGCCGATGCTGCCAACGGCGTTCGCGAACACCTCAATGCCGATGCAGAAGTATACGAAAACCCCACCGCCTACTTCGACGAAGTCATCGAAATCAACCTGTCTGAGTTGGAGCCCCATTTGAACGGCCCATTCACCCCAGATTTGGCTACCCCTATCTCTAAAATGAAAGAAGTTGCCGCCGCCAACGGTTGGCCCACAAAAGTTGAAGTGGGATTGATCGGTAGCTGTACCAACTCCTCTTACGAAGATATTTCTCGTGCCGTGTCTTTGGCCAAACAGGTCTCTGAAAAGAACCTCAAAACCAAAGCCGAATACATGATCACCCCCGGTTCTGAACAAGTGAGATACACCATCGAGCGCGATGGCTTCCTCGACGTGTTCGATCAAATCGGTGCCAAAGTATTCGCCAACGCTTGCGGACCTTGCATCGGGATGTGGGATCGTATGGGCGCTGACAAACAAGAAAAGAATACCATCGTCCACTCGTTTAACCGCAATTTCGCGAAGCGCGCCGATGGAAACCCAAATACATACGCGTTTGTAGGTAGTCCTGAACTCGTTACAGCATTGGCCATCGCGGGTGATTTGACCTTCAACCCCCTCACCGATTCCCTCATCAACGAAAATGGCGAAGCCGTAATGCTCGATGCCCCAACTGGCGACGAATTGCCAACCCGCGGATTCGCAGTAGAAGATGCAGGATACCAAGCCCCAGCCGCCGATGGAAGCAGCGTGGAAGTAAAAGTAGCGCCGAATAGCAGCCGCCTTCAACTCCTCGATCCATTCGCAGCATGGGAAGGTACCGACCTAAACAACCTCAAATTGTTGATCAAAGCAAAAGGAAAATGTACCACCGACCACATCTCTATGGCAGGTCCTTGGTTGAAATTCCGCGGTCACCTCGATAACATTTCAAACAACTTGCTCATTGGCGCAATCAACTTCTTCAATGAAAAACCCAATGAAGTGAAAAACCAGTTGAACGGCAATTACGATACCGTACCTGGAACCCAACGCGCTTACAAAGCCGCTGGCATTGGTACCATCGTAGTGGGTGATGAAAACTACGGTGAAGGATCTAGCCGCGAACACGCTGCCATGGAACCCCGTCATTTGGGCGTTCGTGCCGTGTTGGTGAAGAGCTTCGCGCGTATCCATGAAACCAACTTGAAAAAACAGGGGATGTTGGCGTTGACGTTTGCAGATAAAGCCGATTACGACAAAATTCAGGAGGCTGATACCATTAGCATCCTTGGTTTGACAGATTTCGCTCCGAACAAAGCCTTGCAAATGGTATTGAACCATGCCGATGGCAGCAGCGACACTATCACTGTGAACCATAGCTACAACGAACAGCAAATCGATTGGTTTGTTGCCGGTGGCGCATTGAACATCATTCGCAGAAGCGTGGCATAATTACCTCCTTTATACAATCTGACCATGAAAGGCGAGAAGTGGATATATCCGATCACACTTTTTGCCTTTCTTTGTTTACGGGCCTTTGCCTATAGTTATTTTTCTGGCAACTACACCGATTCCGACCAATGTGTGATGTGGCAGATGGCGGATGATTTTGCCCATTTCCGATTCCATACCCCCTTCTTTTACGGTCAACTCTATTCATCTGGCTTGGAGGCCTGGTTTGCAGCACCCTTCATTTGGTTAGGGATTCCAGTTTATCGCGCCGTTCCAATGGTCACAGCAATGATGTCGACCCTCCCCTGGATTTGGATGTCGCAACTCGCACGAAAACGCAGCGGCAATATAACAGGCAGCGCGATTCTCTGCTTGAGCTTGGCTTTTCCAATTTCCTGGCTACAAACGACCTATATTTCTCGAGGTTTCATGCAATCCGTATTTCTCACATCTTTGGCAACACGGTTCATCCATCGATCGCGGCTTTGGTTGAATGTGGGCCTTATCCTTTTGGGCTGGGGATTGATGCAGAATGCAAATGGGCTTTTACTTTTGCCGGGAGTTTTTCCCATATGGCAAGACGAGTTGCAGCGCCGACTTGGCAAAGGGGCTCGTGCGAGTTCAATGTCTGAGAACCTCATAAATGCCGTAAAGGAGTTGTGGCCGGCAGGAGTTGGAATGACCCTACTCTTTTTTACCTATGCCATTGTGAAATCGATGCATCCGGAATGGATGATCCATGCGACCGTTCAGACCAATTTCTCGTGGCATGTTTTTACCGAGAGCATACAACGTTATAATTGGTTTCTACAGCACACTTACGGCGGTCGTCCGCCATTGCTGGGTTGCGGATTGATTGCGTTGGCCGTTTTGCTTTTTGCCACTCCAACATCCAAAAATCAATGGATCGGGTTATTGGGGATTTTATTGCTGCCTTTGGCCTTGCTGGCGGTAGAAAAAACAACGGACGGAACCGAGAATATCTTCTTTGGATATGGTCGATTTTTCTTAGCGATACCTTTTGCGTGGGGCTGGCTAGTGTCCGGTTCAGGCTTCTCGTTCCGTGGACTGAATCAACTTTGGGAATTCACTTTCAAACATACATTTACACTTTCTGAAAAGTTTCAGATACCGTCCAAGCTGATTAAAACCGCTTACTTCATTGGTCTTTTTGCTGCCGTTGGCCTTTATGGTTATCGTTTTTGGGACAAGTGTAGCATACGAGAGTTGGGCAAAACCTATGTTCCCGTGATGATTTACCCTATCAATCAGTTGCGTGGCGATGCCGAGAAGATGGCAAACCTCTGCAGAACCCAGAAAATTGGAGCGGTGGTTGTATTGGACCACTACGTTTTGGAGACAGCGAGCATGGGATTTCAGCAGTTGGCGAAGTTTCCTTTCAAAGCGGGAACACCCGAACAACTTCCCGGTGGAGGATTTCCATACGACACACTTCCAATATTATCAATTCCGATAGAAATTGGGCCATCGTGCTTCAAAATCCACGAGACAATTCCCATCATTCGTCCAAAATATGAACGTCGACATTGGCTATTGAAAGAAATCAAAGACCAACATTACGTCCCGCACAAGGTCGCCGTTATGGATGTTTTCAAAGACAGCGCTTGGGGCGACCGTCTTCCGTTCAAACACAGCTTGGCTGATGTTCGCGGACCCGTTTTTATTTTTGAAACTGGAGAGATGACATTATCTGATTTCATTGCAAAATTTCTTCAATAGAATATCATCGTTTAAATTTCTTTACTCGAATCTTCTCTTCCATCTTAATTAAAGATGAATTTACACGCGTTTTCCGCTCAATTGATAATGGTCCGAAAGGGCTTTTTCGAAGTCCCGACCTACACCTGCTTTCACCGCCACACGATAGCAAACTTGCTCTGTATACTCGCTGCCTAAAACACGAGCGCCGTACTTTGCAATGAGTCGATGAATTTCCTGTTCATGCTCAAAAGCCGATGAAATTTCATAGGTTTCTTCGATGAATTTTTCGAGGCGGCCGGCGGCGCGAAGCGCCGACTCGGCCGCCTCCCCATAACTCTCTATCAAACCCGGAATCCCCAGCAACGTCCCCCCAAAATATCTCACCACCACCACCAACACGTTTGTGACACCAACACTGAAAATCGACCGCAAAATAGGTCTGCCCGCTGAATTACTCGGCTCCCCATCATCATTCGCACGCTGTGCCTCTCCCCTAGCCCCCATCACCCAAGCATAACAATGATGCGTTGCATCCGGATACTGCCGCTTCAAACCCTCCAACTTTTCCTTGATTTCTTGATCCGACGTCACCCGATAAACAAATGCAAAAAACTTGCTGCCCCGCTCCCGCAAAACGAATTCCGCATCGCGCTCCACCTCATAATATACGTCGGAAAATAAACTCACTTCGCCCGATCCCCTCCCTCAGCTTCAATACTATCACCACCAATTTTCCGATGCCAAACCCAATGCTCATCCGCCCCCAAATCCTGACCCCGCCTCAATATCACTCGATCTAAATTCGGCGATTTGATACCTGTTCCCAAGTGCATTTGTGAATTTCGCAAAATGTGAATATCATCCACGCAGTCCACATCCAAAAAGGATTGCAAAATCGATGCACCGCCCTCTACCAAAATGACACCCAAACCCTGGGCTTCATATAGCCATTGTAAAATTATCTCTACCGTATTGGACAAATCTCCATGACCGCTGGCCGACCCCAATTCCGTTAACTCCAATCCCCAACCCACCAATTTTCCTGATATCGAGGCCTCACTCAACGACAGGAATTGTAGTTCCCGTGCGCACATCGCCTCATCCCCGTCCAATAAATTTAAATCATAGATAACCCACAACGGGGCATCACTTCGATCCACGGATTCCGCGCTGTAATCCCCTCGTAACCGTTGATCCAATACAATGCGGATCGGTTGCTTCGATACCTCGATACCACGTACATTCAATGTCGGCTTGTCCAAGTTCCAAGTATTCACCCCCACCAAAATCGCATCTACCCCAGCACGCAAATTGTGTACCCAGAGACCTGCCTCTTTGCCGGAAATCAATACTCTTCCATTTTGGACCACCTGGTCATTGTGTGCGTTAAGTCGATTCTCAGATGATGATGGCCTTGTCGTTGTCCTTTCTATGCGACCAATAAATCCATCTCCTGTTTCAGCCCATTTGGCAACCACAGCGGTCCGGCCTAAGATCTGATTCACCCAAAACGACCCGTTCAACTGCTGACATTCAGCTTCTAAAACGCCCTCCAAGACAGCCACACCCGCAGCGCTTAGCAACGCAGCACCCCTACCGCTAACCATCGGATTGGGATCCAATACCCCAATAACCACTGCCCCAACACCCTTCTCCAATATCAAATTCGCACAAGGCGGTGTCTTCCCGAAGTGCGCACAAGGCTCCAACGATACGTATAAAATACAATCACTATAGTCACCCGCATCGCCCAAACTCTCAAACAACATCCGCTCCGCATGGGCCCCACCAAAATATGCATGCCACCCCTCAGCCAACACCACCCCGTCCCTCACCAACACAGCACCCACCATAGGATTTGGGCTCACCCTACCCCGACCGCGTTCCGCAAGTTCCAAACAGAGCGACATATTTCCTCGATGCGCCTCCTTAGACAATCCGCACCAAAGCGAATCCTCCGCCATTTCCCCAAAATCTGTAAAATCTATCTCTCCCATCAATCCATCAACGACCAAATAATTTCATTGCCTCAGACACATACGTCTTTACGCAAGTATATACCTTCCCACCGTTCGCATCCCGCTCAATCCCATTACCCGTGCGCACCACCACCATCCCCCGTGAAGGAATCAAAATGATATACTGCCCCTTCAATCCCTGAAAATAACTAAACTTCACACCGTCTACCTCGCCCAACCAAAATGAATGTCCGTAGTTTAAAAACCGCGGTGCCTCCGGGTGATTCGCCGATACAAAAGGACGTTGGGCCATCGCCAAAAATCCCGAATCAATCAATCCATCGCCGTGATGCATCACCATCAAACCCAAACGACCAAAATCGCGAGCTCTAGCGTTGAAACAACAAAAATTCAATTCCCTGCCATTCTCCTTATCCAAAGACCAAGTCGCCGGCGCCTCAGCACCCAAAGGCTTCCAAATTCTATCCGATGCCAATTCCGCCAAATGCTTTCCCGTTGCCTGCTCCAAAACCAACCCCAACAACTGCGTGGCACCACTCTGATATTCAAACACTTCACCCGGCTTTACAACCACCGGTACCTGTCGCATCGTGGCCTCAATGTCGCTCCCATAATACGCCTTAGCCGTGATGCCAAAAGGCGACACATAACTTTCATTCCAATCCAAACCTGCCGTCATCGTGATCAAATGCCTCAACGTCAAGGCCTTGGCATTCTCCTCCAACGCCTCATTTCTATACCCCTCCACATCCATCACCGCACCCACCCACGGCAAAAACTTCCTTACCGGCTCGTCCCAAGACAATATTTCACCGCGCTCAATGGCCTGCTCCACCAACAAACAAGTAATCGTTTTGGCCATCGAAAACGAATTCGTAGGCACCGAGGCATCCACCGCCTCAAAATATTTCTCACACACCAATGTATCGTTGCGAAACACCAAAAAAGACCCGCTCTCGGTTTTGTTCAACATCGACATCAACCTCTCGCTCAACGCAGCCTCCGAAGCGCCTTCCAACGTCACCAAAGGAGATACATGTGATGGATCATTGGCAATTTCTCGAGTATCAAACCCATTGTAATCCAAATAGTTAGCTGATTTCTGCCCGATCATATACGTCAAACGAACCCCCTTGATTAAATATCCCCACGGTGAAACCCACACCACCCCGGTCAATACCGCAGTGATGCCCAACACCAACAAAAAGCGCTGAAAAGCTTTCATCATGTTCAAATGTAATCAAACATTCCAAAGTTTACACCCACCAAAATCCAATTCAAACTCCCCCAATATAACTTTTACCAATAATCCTACGAATTCGGCAAACCCTACGCCCCCGATAGTATATTTGTAATTTATGATGTTGAAATCCGCGCGCAAATCCCTCCGTCTCATATTCCCGCTCACGGCCCTTTTCGCCCTGAATTGGATACTATTGCTCGATCCAAAAGCTGCCCGTAATCACAGCCAAAACGAAGAAAACAAACAACACCCCGGCTACTACGAACAATGGTTCCAAGAAAAAAAGGACGCCAACGGACAAATCCCCCCCTTCCTTCGCTCACAATGGGCCCAATACGATGCAAAAAAACTCGACCGTCGTGCCGGGAAAAACCCCATCGATACCGTTATTGAACTCGGACCCAACGACGTAGCTGGTAGAACCCGAGCCCTTTGGATCGATCCGCGAAACGAAAAAATCATTCTCGCCGGCGCCATCTCAGGCGGACTCTGGCGAAGCGAAAACGGCGGCACAAGCTGGAAACCCATCAACGAACATGAAGTTTCTATGATGCCATCCGCCCTCACTTCCAACCCTTTTAACCACAACGAAGTTTACTACGGAACCGGCGAAAGCAGAGCCAATTCAGCGGATGTAGATGGCGAAGGCGTTTTCAAATCAACTGACGGTGGCAAGACCTTCAATCAGCTACCATCCACAGTAAAACTCAATGGTTTCAATGCCATCTGGGATATTGAACATTCAGAAATCGACTCTCAAACGATATTCGTTGGCACCAACAGTTATGGACTCTATCGCTCAACTGATGGCGGCGCAACTTGGTCCATCGCCTACAACGGCGGAAACAAACAAGTCACCGATGTAGTTTGTCTCCCAAACGGCCGCGTAATGGCTACCATGCAATCCAACCTCGTTGTAGCATCGGACTCCAACGGGAAACCTGGCACCTTCAAAACTATCGCCTTTCCGAACGCTCCCAATGCAGGAACCTACAGAACAATAAAATTAGACTATTGTCAAAAATTCCCAAAAGTGGTCTTCGCTGTATTCGAAGGATTTGCTTTTGACGCCGCCCCCGTGGCCTTCTACAAGAGCAGCGATGGCGGAAATACCTGGAAAGCCAAAACCGCGCCTACCGCAGCCGGACCTGGTTATCAGGCCTATTGCATGGTGATGGGAGCGCATCCAACCGACACCAACCGCGTGGTAGTAGGCGGACGTGATATCTGCAGAACAAGCAACGGTGGAACCTCGTGGACCCCGCTCGATATCGGGCATTCCGACCATCATTCCTATGCATTTTTGCCCAAAACAACCACCGAATTCCTTATGGGTGGTGATGGCGGCGTATATCGATATAAATGGTCATCCACTGCCGTTGCGGCCAATCTTAACAACGGTTACCGCGTTACCCAATTCTATTGCGGCGGCTATGGCCCCACAGGAATGGTTGGCATTTCAGGCGCACAAGACAATGGAACCCAAGTGGCTGAAAAGCCCCTCGTAAGTCAAAGATTCTTCGGCGGAGATGGCGCCTATTGCAATATCGGCCAGCAAGATGGAAGCATCGCCTACATGAGTTATCAAAACGCTGCAATCCATGTAATGAACAACTTCAGCCCCGGAAATCCCGGTAACACAACAAACATCGTTGACCCGAGATTTACAACTGATGGCGTGGATTTTATCAACCTTTACGAAATGAATCTGTCCGACCAAAACATGGTTTTTTATCGCACAAACAAATACCTCTATCGCACAATGGACATGGGTTATACTTGGGACCAGATGACAACCAGCTTGAGGGCAGGGATCAAGGCAATTGGTATTAGCAGACAAGAAAATCCCGTTGTTTATTTTGGCGGAACAGCGGCTCAACTATACAAAATTGAACATGCGGCCACGGCGATTCCGGGCAAGGAGGTCAATTACAATTCCAGCGTTCCGTCGTCGGTCACCAACGATTTGATCAAGGGGATGACTGTTCACCCAAAAAATCCCTACGTTTTGTATGTGGCTTTTTCGAACATCAGCAACCAGCCTCGCGCGTGGAAGGTGACCGGATTAGACAGCATCACTAACAAACCTTTGTGGAAGAATATTTCTGGCGATTTGCCTCCAGGTTTGCCAGTCAATATGTTGGCGGTGGATCCTTACAGGCCCGATGAAGTATTTTTTGCGGGCACTGATTTTGGCTTGTATTACAGCATCGACAGTGGCAAAACATGGAGCAAGGATTATCGCGTTCCAAATGTCGCCGTGCATGAAATCAAGATGCGCGACGATCGTACTTTGTTTGTGATTACCCACGGCCGGGGGATGTTTGCGTTGCCTTTGGTTTACATGGAAGCCCCAGTTTCCGTTTCGGGATTGTCGCGTGGCAGCTCAATAAAATTATACCCCAACCCCAGCAGCAGTTCGATTTTTGTTCGCGGGACGATGTCGATGCAAAATTTGAGCTATCGCGTATACAACTTACAAGGCGCAATGGTCATGGAAGGGCGCTTTGGCGGAGGTGTTTCAGGCGGTAACCCTCCGAGTGATTCTAGCTCTATCCCAACGTCTACATTGCCGAACGGCACGTATTTCTTACAATTGAATGGTGCCAGTTCGCGAGGCATTACATCAAAATTCATTGTTCAACACTAAAATACAAAACATGTCAATCGATCCTATCGTAGAATCCCAATTGAAATCATTAGAGGCCCAATTGGGCGAGTTGAACGATTTTTTATTGGAGGTGAGCACCGACATGGTAGATGGAAAGTTCACGGAGCATCCGATTTACGTAGCGCACCAGGAGCAGGCCAAAATTGGCGAAATGATTGTAGATCGCGATGAATTTGGTTTTCCGTTTTCTATTAATGCCACAACGATTGAACGATTTTTGGAACTGGGCATTTTGCAAAAAGAGCGGTTGGGTGCTTTTTTGAAAACTTACGGCAATCCAAAAGTGAAGTGTTGTGTATTTTTGATGGTAGCACCAGTGCCTCAATTTGTTTTTCACAACTTTAAAGGCGGGGCGTCCGTTGGGACAAGTTCCGCCGCGGCCGAATTATAGATTCAAGGCGCGAGATCTATTAAATTTGCACTAACTCAAGTTTTTCAAACTCGAATTACAGACAAGCAGTCAAACCCTGAATCCAACTGAAAAAATCGCACTAAATTGACTTCCCCAACCTTAAACATCGTTGTCCTGAATTACAATACCCGCAACCTGTTGCAACAGTGTTTGCCGGTTGTGATTCGGAACAGTAAGTATCCGGGGGCCACAATTACGGTGGTTGACAACAATTCAAGCGACGACAGTGCGCAATGGATGGCGGAGCATTACCCCGAAATTCGATGGATTCAACTTTCCGAGAACACGGGATACGCCGGAGGATATAATGCGGCTTTGGCTCAATGCACCGAAGATTATTTTATACTGTTAAATTCTGATGCGGAACCCGATGAGCAATGGCTGTCGCCATTGCTCAAATTGGCAGCGGAACACCCGGATTTGGGGGCGGCGCAGCCGCACCTCATCGACTATTATAAACGCGGCCAATTTGAATACGCCGGCGCAGCCGGCGGATTCATCGACCGATTTGGCTATCCCTTCTGCCGGGGTCGAATCTTTGGTAACGTTGAATCCAACCTCGGCCAATACAACAACCCCATCCCCATTTTTTGGGCTTCCGGCGCGGCATTATTCATCAAGCGCGAAGCTTGGGAACGAGCGGCCGGCTTGGACTTGGCGTTCTTCGCCCACATGGAGGAAATCGATTTGTGTTGGCGACTTCAGCTCATGGGTTACAGCATTTGGTCGTGCCCCGATTCCCGCGTTTTTCACATCGGCGGCGCCACCCTGTCCAACCAAAGTCCCCGCAAAACTTTTTTGAATTTCCGCAACAACCTGTTGATGCTGCATAAAAATTTGCATACATCTGAAAAGTCTGGGCGCATCTTGGTCCGCAAACTACTTGATGGTCTAGCAGGCGTTTTCTTCCTACTGCAAGGCAAGTGGTCACATATTCCCCAAATTGTGAAAGCCCACCGCGAATTCGATCGGATCAAATCCCAATTTCCCGCCACTCCCGGCGCCAAAACGTTAGCAGAATTAAACGGCAGTATTACCCAATCCATTGTTATCGGATATTTTACACGTGGTAAAAAAACATGGCAACAATGGCAAAACCCTAAATCCAAGTAATCCATGTCAATAACAAATAAAAAAATAGCAGTGATTGGACTTGGTTATGTAGGCTTGCCCCTGACCTTGGCCTTCGCAAAAAAATATTCTACCATTGGCTTTGATGTGAATTCGAAAAGAATAGCAGAACTCCATAGCGGAAATGACATCACTAAAGAAGTAAATCACAACGAACTGGTTTCTGCAATCTCTAATTCAGTTTCACTAGAATTGACCAACGATAGTAGTCGAATACAAAACAGCGATGTCTACATTGTCACCGTGCCCACCCCTGTAGACCAACAAAAATTGCCCGACCTAACTTTTTTATTAGAGGCAACAAAAATGTTGGGTACGATGATCAGTCCAGGAAATATCATTATTTATGAATCTACCGTTTACCCTGGTTGTACCGAACATGATTGCGTTCCAATATTGGAGTCCACATCCGGTCTCAAATACAACATTGATTTCTTCTGTGGCTACTCTCCGGAACGTATCAATCCAGGCGATCGAGTAAATACGCTAACGACGATAAAAAAAGTAACTTCCGGATCTACGCCGGAAATTGCTGAAATAGTTGATCAATTGTATTCATCTATCATCGACGCAGGCACCTTTAAGGCAAAAAGCATCAAAGTTGCGGAAGCGTGTAAAGCCATTGAGAATGCCCAACGCGATGTTAATATCTCATTTGTAAATGAACTCGCCCTCATTTTTGATTTGATGAACATCGATACGGCCGACGTCCTTGAGGCAGCTCAAACGAAATGGAATTTCCTGCATTTTAAACCAGGACTTGTAGGTGGCCATTGCATTGGAGTTGACCCCTATTATCTGGCTTATGAAGCGGAAAAACTTGGCCACAAACCACAGGTGATTCTGAGTGGCCGAAAAGTCAATGATAATATGGCGATTTTCGTGGCCAATAAATTGTTAAAATTGATGGTATCGAAGAATCTCTCCATCAGCGGATCACATGTACTAATTTTGGGTCTAACGTTTAAAGAAAATTGTACAGACATTCGCAATTCTAAAGTTTTCGAAGTGTATGATGAACTCATTGCATTGGGTATGATAGTGGATGTATTTGATCCAAATGCCAATGCAGAGCAAGTGTATAATCTCCACAATATCCAACCCGTTACCCAACTAAAAACTTACGACGCCATTTTATTAACTGTAGCTCATGATCAATTCTTGAATTTGGATTTCAATGCGCTAAAATCCAATGTAAATAGTGTCATTTTCGACCTTAAATCAACTCTACCTAGAGAATTGGTTGATGCACGCTTGTGAGAATATGCTTCCAAAGTTATTTCATCACTAAATATCCCAAATCCAACAATCGTTGGGATTACAGTCATCCGCTTCTGGGGTGATACTTCAACAACGTATCCGCCAAATAGTTACGATCCAAATGCGTGTAAATCTCGGTAGTTGTGATACTCTCATGCCCCAGCATTTCCTGAACCGCGCGTAAATCAGCCCCCGCTTCCACCAAATGAGTCGCAAAACTATGTCGGAAAGTATGCGGTGAAATATTCTTCCTCACCCCCGCCTTTAATGCCAAGGCTTTGATAAATAAAAACACCGACTGCCTACTTACCGGTCCACCCCGTTTGCTCAAAAATACAATATCCCTAGCGCCGGCCTGGATATTCAAATGAACCCTCACCTGATCCACGTAAATTCGAATGTGTTTCAAGGCCCGCCCGCCAACCGGCACCAAGCGTTCTTTATTCCCTTTTCCAACTACCTGCACAAAACCCTCCGCAGCGTGGACTTGCGTCATCCTCAACCCCACCAACTCACTCACGCGCAAACCACAGCTGTATAGCGTTTCCAACATAGCCACGTTGCGCTCCCCTTCCGCCGTGCTTCGATCCACCGCCGAAATCATACCATCAATCTCCTCTTCACTCAACACCACAGGCAATTTCCTACCCGTTTTCGGAGGCTCCAAAAAATCAGCCGGACTCTCTGCCAAACTGTCTTCCATCACCAAAAATTTATAAAAAGAACGAACCCCACTGATAATTCTAGCTTGCGACGTAGCCTGAAAACCCAAGTCCGCAACCCACTCCGGAAATTTCTGTATGCGCTGCTGATCCATGTCCAACGGGCCACTCCAGCCTTGAGCAATACTCCACAACTCAAACTTATCTAAATCAGCGATGTAGGCCTCAACGCTGTTCAACGATAGTGACCGCTCCAGCTGTAAATACTGCTTGAATCTTTGTTTTGCTCCTATCCAAGCGGGGGTTGTCATTTCGAAACTCCAATTAACCGGGCCTCAACTTATTTGAGAGCCACTTTTTCTACTTGCACCACTTCTTTGGTATCCACGTTATACACCCAAACTACCACATCACAATTGGCAGCATTCCACTTAGTTTTGGGAACCACATAAAAATGTTTTTCTCTCACGTAACCCGCCGAAACTGCAGCCGTATTAATGTCACTCCCTAAAGTTGAACCCACTACTCCGCGCAAAGCGTGTTCATGATCGTAGTCATCCACCACCCCACCTGGCGCATCTTGGTCTGATTGCTTGCTTTTTACCTTACTCTCGGTGATTGCTACCACCCACTTATAATTGGCTGTTAGTGCAGTATTGGCAACCGCTTTAATTTCCACCCTAGCCTTGCCATCAGCAGATTTCCACGTGCTTTTTAATGTAATATTGATGGGCGATGTTTTTGCCAACTGCGCGGTAACGGCAGCACCCCAATCACTGGTATTCAACAGCTTACTTCCATTGTATGCCACCTGATCCACAGCACCCAGGGGCAGGGAGGTAATTCCACCCATGGCGGTGGCAATTTGATCTGACTCTGTGGTACTCATGGTATCGAAACCTGCCCAAGGAAAAGTCAAACTCATAGGTGTCTTGGGATACAAGGCAACTACTGCTACTCTACCTGAATTGCTCGATTCCAAGCTTTTGGCCAACACGGCGGCTTTGGGGCAGTTGTTACACCGAACTCCGGTTACATCAAAAAGCAAAACCTTTTTTACCGCCACCGACGGGACACTGCCTACGTAGAAAGTATCCAACAAAGGTTTTTCTTCTGCCGTCATAATTACCGGCGGCAATTCCTCGCTGCACGCAACCAAACCCATCATACCTGCAAATAACAAACCCAAAGAGAACACCAAGCCGTTAGAAAAATTCAATCGCATTCCACGAAATTAACAAAAATTCTATGTCAATTTTCACAGAGCCAGGCAAAGCACTTGCAATTTTCACAAAATCCACAAAAACCAATCAACACCTATCTTTGTTACTACAAAATGAGAATCCTCCGAATTGCTTCCGTTGCCGCTGCCATTGGCTCGTTGATTACCGCTTGTGTATTTGGCAAAACTAAAACCATCGACCCTAGTCAAACAGTAGCTTCTTCGAAAAGTATCTACGACATTCAACTAAAATCATTGGATGAAACGAGTCAGATTAATCTCTCTCAATACAAAGGCAAAAAAATACTCATTGTAAATACCGCATCAAAATGTGGTTACACACCCCAATACGCTGAGCTTCAGCAATTACAGGAGAAATTTGCCGAAAAGCTGATTATTATCGGATGCCCTTGCAATCAATTCATGGAACAGGAGCCTGGGGGCGCAGAAGAAATTGCCACGTTCTGTCAAAAAAACTACGGAGTAACTTTCCCTATTTCAGAAAAATTGGATGTTAAAGGCAACAAACAACATCCATTGTATCGCTGGCTTTCTAACAAATCAGAAAACGGCGCCCTTGATGCCACGGTGGGTTGGAATTTCAACAAATTCCTCATCAACGAACAAGGCCAGCTAATCGCCTATTACCCTTCTGGAGTAAAACCTTTGGCAGCAGAATTGGTTTCAGCCATCGAGAAATAATAACGCTCCCCTTATTGAATTTGGGGGCATGTGTATTATTTTCGCGCAGCATAAATACTATGAGCATACTGGTTAACAAAGATTCTCGCGTAATCGTACAAGGTTTCACTGGCAACGAAGGCACCTTCCACGCCCAACAAATGATTGAATACGGTACCAACGTTGTAGGTGGCGTTACGCCTGGCAAAGGAGGATGTACTCACCTCGACCGTCCGGTTTTCAATAGTGTACAAGATGCTGTTCGCGAAGCATCCGCCAATACCAGTATCATTTTTGTTCCACCCGCTTTTGCCGCAGACGCAATTATGGAATCTGCCGAAGCCGGAATCAAAGTAATTGTTTGTATCACAGAAGGCATTCCTACCAAAGACATGGTGAAAGTGCGTGAATACATCAAAGGTTTCAATTGCACATTGATCGGTCCAAACTGTCCAGGCATTATCACTCCAGGCGAAGCCAAAATTGGTATCATGCCAGGATTCATTTTCAAGAAAGGTTCGATTGGCGTAGTTTCTAAGTCAGGAACCCTTACCTACGAAGCCGTAGATCAGTTAACTAAATTGGGATTGGGTCAAAGCACCGCAATTGGAATTGGTGGAGACCCTATTATTGGTACAACTACCAAAGAAGCCGTAGAATTGTTCATGAATGATCCCGAAACTGAAGGTATCGTGATGATTGGTGAAATTGGTGGTGGCATGGAAGCCGAAGCCGCCCGTTGGATCAAAGAACATGGAACTAAGCCAGTGGTTGGATTTATCGCCGGACAAACTGCACCAGCAGGCCGTAGAATGGGTCATGCCGGAGCCATCGTAGGTGGAAAAGACGATACTGCTGCCGCAAAAATGGCCATCATGGCCGAGTGTGGCATCCACGTAGTAGCCTCTCCCGCTGAAATCGGTCAGAAAATGGCTGAGGTATTGGGTAGAATGCCCGCTTAATAGTCAAGTATTCCAATTCCTATAAAATATTAAGGGCCGCAATAGCGGCCCTTTTCTTTGAGTTAAATTCTATAATCAATCGGCAATCCTGATGGGATATCATTAATCCCACTACTATGGCTTCCGCTTCTTTGTCAAATCAACTATCGCCACATCCGCATGCGCGGCAGCATTCCATTCAAAGAAAGTATCAACCAAGGGTGTATTCGGCACCAAAGATGTCACCTCAATAGCAACCTCAGTTCCATTCTTGTAATGCTGAATTACCCGCTGAATCTTGTTCGTTGCCTTATCGATCTCTAATTTCACATAGCTGTAATTCGCAGCATTCTTAGGCACCAACTGTATCACATCGTAATTCTTGCCATTGCGAACGATCGGTCCTTCGTACTTACTCTTAAAACCCTTGTTATAAATCGTAAAAATCTCGTTAGGTGTAATACTATTATCCCTCAACTTGAAATTCTCTTTGGTCACCTCCGCATCGTCCTTGCTATAGGTCCAAGTAAACAGAGAATTACAGTAAATCTCCTGCGAAGCGTAATCCAAACGAAACTTCTTTCCCTTCAACCAAACACTCCCCTTTTCAACCGATGCCCTGCCGCTCACTGGCGTGGTTGTTAATGTGAACGATGCCTTAATCGTTGTATACGATTGATAAACCGCCGCCACCTTCTTGATGATGGCCTCCGCTTTTGGATCGTTCTGTGCCTGCGCCGTTAACGATTGCCCCAGCAAAAAAACTAATCCAACGTATAAAACGCCCATATAACGAAGCACGCCCACTTTCTTTTTCAATCCCAAAATTCCCTTATTTATCATCCCTTTTAAAAATCAACGCAAATTACTCAAAAATTGGTCTAAACTATGCTCGTCGGTAATCAAAACTTGACGCGCCTTGCTGCCATTGTTTCCGCCCACAATCCCGGCGTCTTCCAATTGGTCCATCAAACGACCTGCCCTATTATAGCCAATCTTCAATTTGCGCTGAATCATACTAGTGCTACCTACTTGGTTCAAGACCACCACACGCGCCGCATCCTCAAACATAGGATCCCAATCGCCAGAATCTAGACCATCGCCGCTCAATACACCTCCCTCTTCCTTAACCTCTGGCAATACATATGCCGTTGGGAAAGCCCGCTGCTCCCCAATAAAATCAACGATTCGCTCCACTTCGGGTGTGTCTACGAACGGACATTGCAAACGGATGATTTCATTCCCGCCGCTGTACAACAAATCGCCCCGACCAATCAACTGATCCGCCCCGTTGGCATCCAAAATGGTACGTGAATCGATCTTCGAACTTACTCTAAACGCAATCCGAGCAGGGAAGTTCGCCTTGATCATCCCCGTAATCACATTTACACTCGGTCTTTGCGTGGCCAAAATCAAGTGAATACCTATTGCCCGAGCCAACTGAGCCAAACGCGCAATGGGTGTCTCAATTTCCTTACCCGCCGTCATCATCAAATCCGCTACCTCGTCTATAACCACTACGATATATGGCAAGAATCGATGCCCATCGTTAGGGTTCAGCTTCCGCGCCAAAAACTTATTGTTGTACTCAATGATGTTCCTGACCAACGCGTCCTGCAACAACTTGTATCGATTATCCATCTCTACACACAAACTATTTAACGTATTAATTACCTTATGGTTGTCTGTAATAATTGCCTCGCCATCCCCGGGCAATTTCGCCAAGAAATGTCGTTCAATCTTGTTAAACAACGTGAGCTCCACCTTCTTGGGATCCACCAAAACAAACTTCACATAGGCTGGGTGCTTCTTATACAGCAGCGATACCAAAATGCTGTTCAGACCCACCGACTTACCCTGTCCAGTAGCACCCGCCATAAGCAAGTGAGGCATTTTTGCCAAATCAGCTACGAATATTTCGTTCGATATCGTTTTACCCAAAATTACCGGCAATTGGAAGTCGCAGTCCTGGAACTTCTTACTGGCCAACACACTGCGCATCGGCACCATCTCGGGATTCTTGTTTGGAACCTCAATACCGATGGTCCCCTTGCCTGGAATTGGCGCGATGATACGAATGCCCAAGGCCGCCAAACTCAGAGCGATATCGTCTTCCAAGTTTTTGATCTTCGAGATTTTCACGCCCGGCGCTGGCACAATTTCATACAAGGTAACGGTTGGACCCACACTGGCCTTTATACTCGAAATGCCAATTTTATAATTCTCCAGCGTTTGGATAATCATATCCTTGCTCCGCTGAATCTCCTCCATGTCGATCTCCTGCTTGCGCGTGTCGTGCTCGTCCATCAAATCCAGGGTCGGAAACACGTATTTGCTCAACTCCAGCGTTGGGTCGTAGACTGTGTCGATCCCCATCCGGTCCATGGAATTGTCGCCAGTATTCTCATCCACCGCCTCATCGGCTTCATCAGCCATTACTTCCACCTGAAAATCTTCGTCGCCCAATAGAGTATTGATACCCACGGCTGGACTTCCCTCATCTACTTCGTCTGTGTTTTTCTCACTGGCCGATGCATCTGCGCTAAATGACTCAGGCTCCTGATTCATGGGCGAGTGTTGGACATCCGCGATTTCATCTTCGCCGCGATGCACCACAAAATCATCGTGTATACCAATCACTGGTGGCGTAGGGCTTACCACTTTTTCGGGCGCCACCACAGTTTCAACTGGCTTCAGCGATATCTGGGTCAATGCAGCGCGCTGTGCCTCAGTGAGTTCCTCAGCATCATCTTCCAACTCCACATCCACCACATCAAATTCTTCTTCGATAGCGAAATCTTCATGTATGCTAGCTTCAAAGCCAGAGGGTTCAACCACTTCTGCTTCGGAGCGAATGCCACCCTTGCTGTGCTCAAAAGACTCTTCCAAATCTGCTTCATCTTCCACCCCATCCCAATCCAATCGCTCACCATTTGCGCCATAATTCATTTTGATTCGGGCGAAGGGGTTGGCATTGAAAAAGAACATCGAATAGGCCACGGCATAGGCCGCAAGGAAGAAAAACGACCCCACACCACCATTTGAGGGCGAGATTGTCGGCATCTGGACCGCAGAACTGCCGGTAAAGCCGTCGCGAAACGTTGCGAATCGTCTGTGGGATCTGTGTGCGGCGATAAACGAAATCATCGCAATGGAAGGTCAGCCGGACTGGCGCGGGCTGCTGTCAGAAGCACTGGAGGACGCGACAGCATGGCCCGAAACCACAATCATAATTGGCATGGCAGCGGTCGGGCAACCACGGCATCGGTCGACCAGAACCGGGCGGCATTACGTTCCAAAGTCACACCCGATTCACGATTTCAAAGCGGCGATTCGGATGCACGTTCCACGAGAAGTAAAGGTGTCGAAGGCAGCATTTAGCCTGAAGATCGTCTGTCATTTCCAGCGGCCGAAAAGCCACACGAAAAAACAGCGGCTGCAATCGTATCATTTGCAAACACCGGACAGCGACAACATTGCAAAAGCGG
>CAJBVU010000185.1 GCA_903959115.1 uncultured Bacteroidota bacterium | reverse complement strand
CTTTCTAATTCCTGTTTCTTCGATGATAATTGCTTTGGCTTTATACAAAACGCCAACGGTTTGCTTAAACGCTTTTTTACTCATTCCCAATTTCGACTGTATGAGATTCGCATCAGATTTGTCGTGCAGAGCTAAAAATCCACCCGCGGCGGTAATCGCTTCTAATACTGTATCAGATAGGGTGCTCACTTTCTTATGTCCCATCGGGGTAAGTGATACATCCACATGCCCGTTTTCTCTCACCAATCGAACGTAGCCTTTTAATTGGTCGCCCATTTCAATTCTTTGAAAGACTTCGTTTTTGTAAATAATCCCCTGGTGCTTTTGGTTGATGATGACTCTAAATCCGATTTCGGTTTCTTCAAAACACAATAAATCAACTGCCGTGTTGTAAAGTATGTTGACATCCGTTTTGTCGAGCCATTTAGAAATTTTTGTACTGGCTAACAATCTGTCAGTGACTTCGTCGCGATACAAATAAGCCACCGTATGCTCTCCCTCTACCAATTTTCGATGTTGCTCTTTGAACGGTACGAAAAGGTCTTTCTCCAGCCCCCAATCCAAGAATGCCCCAATGCCAGTTGTTGAAACCACTTCCAAACAAGCAAATTGTCCGATTTCAATCATCGGAACAACCGTGGTTGCTGTGAGGCGGTCTTCGGAATCTCTGAAAATAAAAACATTAATTACATCCCCTTCAATGGCTTCTGACGGACAAAATTTGTTGGGTAGTAATACTTCTACTCCCATTTCATCAACCAAATACCAACCTTGTGGGGTATCGTGATGAAAGGTTAAATCAAGGAATAGGCCAGTCTGGATCATATCGTTTTGCAAAAGTCGGGGTAAACTTTCACATTCGCACGATAATAGATGTTTATCTCAGTAGTGTGACGCTACCGGAAAAGTGTTGCAGTTCGTTTTCTGGGTTTTTGAAGGTGGCATCGTAAATATAAACACCGCTCTGACAAAGTTCTCCGTTCACAAAGCCATCCCACAATGCAGATTGGTCTTGGGCTTCAAATATCTGTTGTCCGTATCGGTTGTAAATGATGAGTTTGTAATTGCTAACCGTGAGGGGAGAGTACAGCCCGAAATAATCGTTCGTCCCATCCGAATTTTTGGGTGTAAATGCGGTTGGGAACCAATACAATGGAATCGATTTTACTTTGATGCTCTTGGTCATCGTATCAGCACACCCATATTGGTTGTCGGCAATGAGCGTGATATTGTAGTTTCCGTACATTTTGTAAATGTGCTGCGGATCTCTCACCAAGTCATAATAGCCATCACCGAAATCCCAAGACCATTTTGTATCGATTTTGGAATTGTTCGTAAAGGATACGTTTTCTGTCATCAATGGAATGTAAGGGTTGTATTTGAAGTCTGCAATGGCCCGAGGATAAACTCTCAAGTTTTGGGCATTTGTATCGCGACAGCCATAACTATTGGTCACAATCAAGTTGACTTTATAAGTTCCGGAGTCCGGGTAAAGTATTTTTTCATTTCTCTGACCTGATTTTCTGCCGTTTCCGAAATCCCAATTGTAATTGCTCATGGTTCCAATGCCAGCGGTTGATGCGTTTGCGAATGGGAACAGTAAGTCTTCACAATCGGGTTTAACCATGAAGTAGGCGTAGGGTTTGTTCGCTATGAAAAGTGTCCGGATTATGGTGTCTTTACAGAGGTTGCTGTTATAGACGATGTAGGTGACTGTAGGGTATCCTGCCGATCCATAAAAGTGTGTCGGACTCTTGCCCGCTGTTGTTATGCCATCGCCAAACCACCAATATTCTTTGGCAAGGAATCCACTGCCGGGCGCGGTTAGTGATGTGAATTTGACGATTTCATTTTCGCAAGTATCTTCCACAACATAGTTTGCTTGTGGTGCGGCTAAGATGCTGACATTTTTAAATGTAGTGTCCTCACAGCCATTTGCGGCGCGGACAATCAATCGAACTTTATAATTTCCAGCGGGTGAATAATGTCCAACCGTTGAATCGCCACTTCCTTTGTTGCCATTGCCATAATCCCATCGCCGTTGAACAATGGTATCGTCAACTACGGTTGATTTATCTGTAAATAGGACAGAATCTTTTTCACAAACACCATACGATGCAAAATTTGCGATAGGGCAGGGTGTAGTATCACTTAAGGTCCAAATTCCTGAATATTTTTGTCCTGTATGAATGAGGAGGGTGTTTTTTGATGCGATAACTCTCGACTGCACGGGGTAACTCCATTTGTTGGCTGCGGCCACCCAGTTAATTGCTCCCATGTTCGATTCTTGAATGGTGTTGGTTCCCGTATTATGCTCAGGGTCGAGGTATGAAAATCCTAGGCTGATCTCTGGTTTTGTGCTATAGCCGCCATCGTTGATGATCCAAAATCGATCCAGCATTCTGCGTGCGTTTTCCGTTCCAAATTCATTTTTTACATTGTTTACGCTGGTTGGCATGGGACGGTTGTTGGGCAGAGAAACGGTAGGTGTTGAATAGGTTGCGATGGTTACAAAGGCGCTGTCTTTGGTTTGCAGACCTACGTTTTTGACATTGTAATCAAAGGGGATGTTGGCACCGGTTGCAGTTTGGAATGGAACGGTGTATAGAGGGCCGGCTCCAGCATCTCGAATATTCCATTGGACATATCCGTAACCAAACGATGGGAAAGTCTCGGAGACAATGCCGCCTGTAGTTTTGGTGATTGCCGTTTCGGACCTATTGTTAATGATTAGGGTTCTGCCGTTGAGTTGAAGTTGTTTTGAAAATAGGTTGAGTTTTCCTGTTCCACCACCGGCATGACCACCGCCCACAAGGATGTTGACTTGCATAGAGGGATTTGCACTACAAAGTAAGTCAAGGGCGGGGAATGCAGTTACTGCGGTTCCCATGAATAATTGTGCGGCTCCGTTTAGTGTAACGCGGCCATTGTTATTCATGAAGATGGCTCCCGCAGAGTTGTTGATCCAGTTTCCGGTATAGAACAGATTGACATCGCCGTTGAAAATTAATCTAGATGTGCCTTGGGCTTTGTAGTTTCCTTTGGTACCTGATATGACGATAAAACTTCCCGAATTGGCAACCACATGGGCG
>CAJBVU010000184.1 GCA_903959115.1 uncultured Bacteroidota bacterium | reverse complement strand
GTTGATATATTCGTTGAATGATTTTATCTTTCCCATTATTACTATACAGTTTTTATTTATATTGTATATATCCGAAAAAAATTCATCAATTATTTTTTTATCTGATAGGGGTTTCTTATATTTGCTTTATAATCAAAAACAAACAAAAAGATATGGCACACACACCAGCAACAGGAACAAGAAAACCGATGTCAGACGAAGCTAGAGCTAAGATCGCAGAGTCGGTAAGAGCAGCAGCAGCAAAGAAGAGAGAAGAGCAGGGGTTACCACCTCTTACTTCTAGTAGTACACCAGCACCGGATTTCATGGAACGACCATTGGAATTGGTTCGTATGAGTGAACAGAATTTCCCGCCGGATCTATTCGTACCTCTTAAAACAGGTAAGCCGGTTGATTTTCTATTCACCCCGCAAGGAGGTATACCTAAGGCTTGTAACTTCATGCTTATTGGAGGACCAGGAGTTGGTAAGTCAACTGTATCGTTAGATATGCTATCCGACCTTGCACTTGAAGGTAACAAAGTTCTATTCATTTCAGCGGAGATGACGAGGATCGACCTATACGGTTATGTCCAACGTTTCCCTAAGTTTGGTGAGGTTGATATTCTATTCACCGGTGAGTACTGTGACAGCAATCCAAAGACGGTTATCGAGCAGGCTCTGAAGCCAGGTTACGATGTGGTCTTAATTGACTCCTTCGCTGAGGTACAGGAAGATATCAAGGAAGTACTAAGATTGGGAACTTCCGGTGCTGAGAAGTGGTTGATTGATCTAATGCTAAGTCATAACCTTGGAGGTAACGATGCTACAAAGAATACAACGTTCATAGCAATCCAACAAGTGACAAAAGGAGGTGTTTTCGTTGGTTCTAACAAGCTTAAGCACAATACCACAGGTATGCTTGAGTTACGCTTAGATAAGGACAGTGGCTCACCTTATTTGATCTTTACCAAAAACCGTAGAGGCCAGGCAGAAAAAAGAATGTTTTATTCACTATCCGAGACAGGCGATGTACACTACGATTTAAAACGTTTCAACAACGATGAGAATGCTAGAGAGGCTTTGGCTCACGAAAGAACCTTAATCGAAGGTGAAGGAAATGCTTTCGATGAAATGTTTGGCTTTAATGAAGCTAATGAAGATATTGATGCTGGGTTATAAAAAACCCAGCTTTTATTTTTTTATCCGGTATTCTATTATTATATTTGCTTTATAATCAAAACAAACATCTATGAAAAAATTTGAAACAATCTCACAATCTCTATTTGACCAAAGATCAGCAGAGGCCATTTTAAAAACTCCAATCAGAAAGGAAGTCAGTCTGAAGGATATCGAAATAGTAAAACCCAACACACTAAAGGTTGAGAACAAACTTATCCGAATGAATAGCGATGCATTCAAAGGTATCTGTAAGGTTGTTGGTCTACCGGTAGGTTTCGACAAAACATTCTCCTCAGCATTTGGGGATAAGGCTAGACAGGCTTTAGTTAACCGATTAAAGGTGGCTGTTCAGGCTAAAGGGGCTACAAGCCTATCATTGGTAGTTAACCCCGACAGCAGGGAGATCGTTAGTGTACAGAAGGATCCAAGAGATCTTATCAGCAACCAGATCTTTATGGAGACAACCGGTCGTATCATTGATAAGTATAACCTATCAGTAAACAACTTCTCAATTGGGGATAACGGAGGTATCGTTATCAATGCATCCTCACCTAACAACTCTTGGGGTGTAAAGGGGTTAAGCGACGAAGACCATTATGGAGGTGTTACCTTCACTAACAACCCAGAGGGTGGCTTTAGGGTTTCACCTTTCATGTACCGATTGGTTTGCGCAAATGGTATGATTGGTACAGCATTCGATGAGAGTATGGCTCTTGGTCAAATGGACAGAATGTCAATGGAAAGTTTCTGGGACAGATTAAACCTCTTGGCCGACAGAGGATTTCAACCTCTACAGTTCGAAGAGAAGCTAAGAGCAGCTATGAACACCAGAGCATCACTATTCGAGTTGGAGTCAACACACGAAGCTCTAAGAAGATTTTCAGATGCGGAGCATAAAGAGTTGGAAGCTTGGGTACCTTTGCACACAACAAGAGAACGTTTCCACGGTGCAAACATTGATACGATCTTGTTAAACCCACAGCAAAAGAAGAGTGCTAAAACAGGAACAACAATCTGGGATCTTGTAAATGGAGTCACACATTTCGCTACCCACGATAACGGTATCAACATCAGCGACTACGACCGTCGCAGACTTCAAGTTCAGGCATCACAGTTACTAAGTAAAAAATATGATATGGCAAATATCATTTCGAGTCCTTATTAATGGCTAAGAAGCCAAAGAAGATATTAAGAACAGATAACCAGGAGCAAAGAGAAGAGCTCCTGGTTATTCTGCGTAAGTACTATCCAAAGGGAAAGGATGTCTCACAGTATGAGTTTGCTTATAGCTTACCCGCGGAGAGATTGGAACACTATATAAAGATGATGGATCCGGCCAATACATAGTATGGGACTAACATACTATGCGTGCGAGGCCTCGTTGCGGGATAGATTTGGTTTTATTTTTTTATCTGGAACCAATTTATTATCTTTACCAATATCAAAATGAATCATATGTTAGTAGTACTTAAGAGATCGGTGTTTGCAAGGTTTGGTGGATACCTACACAAAGGAGCAGTAACAATATACAACGAAGGTACCGGATCTATTATGATGAATCCAAAATCAACCAATCCAGTTTGGCTAAAGGTTGATGCAAAGAAAACGTTCACACCATTTGAATGGGATAAAGTAAAATAGCATGGTACACATTGTTAAATTTGATGATCTTGTATTTGTCCCGCATTATCTTCCTGATTCGATCAAAACCGAGGTGGGATTTGCAGACGGCAGTAGCGTATCAATAGTTGCTGGTCCTATGTTATATGGCGACGGTGTTAACACCTTTGAGGTGTTTTTCTCAGATGAAGATAATCCCAGATGTTGGCAGACCAGAGAAGAGATTGAAGAAGAATTCACAAAGAGAGGTATTCCATTTATTAACATGATTTAATTTTTTATCCGATGCCAATTTATTATCTTTGCTAAACACCAAAAATATAAACAATGTACACATTAAAGACACAATACGAAACATATGATGTTCGTTTGAAGTTCGGAAGATATAATAACAGAAGAACCGCTATCGAACTAATTGATCTTGAGGATGGATGCCCGGTCATGATGGCGACGGTGAATCTACCGGATGTATCGCTTTCAGATGATGAAGTTATCATAAAGAACTATTCAGAGAATGAGGGCGTATTAGAATTCCTAATCGAAAATGGAATAGTAAGTGAACCAGTAAGAACTGTATCTTCAGGTTGGGTTACTTGTCCGGTTGTAAAACTTTTAAAATAATTGTCAAATATTTTTTTATCTGGTTGGGAAGCCATACATTTGCTCCGTAACCAATTAAAACTAAAAGCATGACAAACGAACAAAGAGAAATCTTCAGAAAAGTCCTAGACACTAACTGGGAAGTTAAAGAGTTAATGGAAGGAGCCAAAAAGACAGGCAAATTCAATAAGGTGTTGGAGAAGGCCAAAGAACACCAGGAAGCTGTTGCTGAGCTAAAGGAATCCATGGGTGAGAGAGAATATGAAAACTTCATTGCTATGGGCAGACAAATGTTTGCTCCAGCCGAAGATTAATTCACAGATTATTTTTTTATCTAGAAAAGATTAATTACATTTGCTCTATCAACAAACTAAAACAAAAAGATATGGGATTTTTTAGCTGGAAAACGTGCGATAATGGTGAATCAATTGCTAATGTGTACTCAGGGAAACCAACATACACTGTACATATGATCACACCTGAAGGAAGAGTATTTACTGAGAACGAGTATGATGGTTACGGTGAATTTGGAGGAAAGGACTTTTATGAATTACTTGCTGAACTAAATGGTCTTGGATCAGACCGAAGTGCAGGAATCTCTCTTTGCTTCAAAAACAATCCAAATGGTGATAATACACCGGGAGTGATTTATCCTAAGTTGGTAGAGGATTTGGAATCAGATGTGGTAGCTCAGTACAATAACTTACCTAATCCAGAAACATGTGAAGCTCAGGGTTACTTCTACGGTGATGATGAAGAGGAAGATGAAGATGAAGATGAGTGGGAAGATGATGAAGATGATGAAGATGAAGAAGATGAAGAAGAATAGTTTGTTTGGTTATAAGAAATGGGCCTCGTGATGAGGTCCATTTCTGTTTGTAGCGGTTGCTAAGAATTCCTACCTGGCAGGGAGGAAACACCGCGGGTTAAAAATTATCAGATTTTATTTTTTTATCTGGAACCGATTACTTATATTTGCTCTGTAACCAAAATAAACAAACATTATGAAAAGACTTATCATTTACAGATTATTTGATCCGACTTACGGACCACAGGGAAACGCAAAAACATTATCGGTTCTATTGTGTAAGGATAACACATTTACCTACAGTTATTATGGGGGTTGGCAAGAGGGCGGAATGGGATTCAGTATTTCCAATATGCAACTCCAACGTTCGCTTCCTATCGGAGCCCGTAATTTCAAAAAGGTCGAGGATCTACACGACGAGATTGTTTCGATTCTAGCCACCGGTGTGGGTTCAAGAAAAATTAGTTCATTTGAAATTCTAAACGACATATAATAATCACAAATATGGAAGGAGATATTAAATTCGAGATTGGTCTCACAGTTTATAAGACCAGCGGTGATAATGGCTGGAGCATAACGGGAAATGCTAAAAGAGCATTAACGGTTAAGGAGTTCGATAGTGCATACGACTTTGAGGAGTTTATCCAGAGCAGGATTGACTGCAACGGTGTAGAATTCGATTCTGAGTTTTGTCAATTCTTTGCTTACACAAAGACCCAAGAAAGAGCTATTAAGTTTGCGGAGGACATTGAGAAGTATTTTGAAAAGGTTAGAAAAATGCTTGAATAATTTTTTTATCCGAAATCGATTACCTATATTTGCTTCATAACCAAAACAAATAAGCATTATGAAAAAATTATTCTGTGTGACTTTAACCAGTCAGGAAAGTTGGGATAGCCCAGAAATCATATTCGTAAGAACATTAGATAGAGACAAAGCTTTAGAATTGGCTTTGGTTAAAATGAAAACCACTATCGATGAACATGATGAGATGGTTGGGTCTGGTGAATTTGATTCTGTTGTTATTGAGGTTGGTGATGTAATTGAAGACAACGGTGTTACCAACGAACCAGATCCAGAAATAACAGAATGCCCAGATTGTGGTTCGGATGATATAGAAAATCTTGGATTCAATTATGATACCGCTGAGATTGAGCATGAATGTAAGAACTGTGGGTACAGAGGAAATCGTGATAATTTTTTATTAATTGGTGACGAATAATTTTTTTATCAGAAAATAATATATTACTTTTACTTCATAATCAAACTAAAACAAAAAAGATATGGCAACACGTTCAAGAATTGGAATCGAAAAAGAAGATGGTACAATACTTTCAGTATACTGTCACTGGGATGGTTACCCATCACACAATGGAAAAATATTATTAGAAAACTACACTGACCGAGAGAAAGTTTTAGGTCTGATTGAATTGGGATCAATCTCAATCTTGGCAAAGAACTTAACACCAGTTGATGGTGCTGCTCATGATTTTGAGAAGCCCGC